>CANRHY010000008.1 GCA_947630515.1 uncultured Bacilli bacterium | reverse complement strand
AAAGATATATAATAATAAGTATAGTAAGTATATTAGTATTAATAATAGGAGTAAGTACAAGTTACTTTATAGCTAAGATAACAGGAGAAGGAAAAAGGATAAGTTTAAAAGTAGGAGAGTTATCTATAATATTTACAGATACACAAGAAATAGAAGCAAATAATATAGATTTAAACTGGAGTTATAGTAAAGAATTTACAGTAAAAAATGAAAGTAAAGATATATATTACTATAATATAATAATAGAAAACTTGTATAATGATTTTGTAACAGATAATTTAAAATATAAAATAAATAGTAGTGATGGCTATGATATGGAAGATTATGAACCAGTACCAAAAGGTACTGGTGAAGAAAATATAACATTAGCCGAGGGAATAGAAATAAATGATGGAGTAACACATACATATACAATAGAATTTAAATATTTTGAAGACCCAGTAAATGACCAAAGTGATGACATGGAAAAACACTTTAGCGGAAAACTAAATATAACAAAGGGAGAGAAAAAAGAACCTATATTAGTATCAAATTTTTCAGAAAAAATGAAAAAACAATATTCAGAAACAGCAGAAACACAAAGAAATGACTTTGATAGCACTCATACAGACCCAGGAGTATATTATGAAGATGGAGACTTTATAGAAAGTAGTATAACAGGAGCAGCAACTCCTTTAAAGAAAAATGTATATTATTATACAGGAAGTGTACAAAATAACTGGGTATCATTTGCAGGGTTCTACTGGAGAATAATCAGAACAAATGAAGATGGAAGTTTGAGATTACTATATGGAGGACCAGAGGCTGATAAAGGAAATAGTACAAATCAATATATAGGAAGTACAAGAACATATAATGGAACATATAATAATACAAGATATGTAGGCTTCAAATATGGAAGTGCAAGTTCTCTAAGTAATAATAGACAAAACACAGAAAATTCACCAATATTAGGACCAGATGGAGATACAAATGAAACAGGAAGTAGTGTAACACTAAATGGTTGGTATAATACGAATATAAAACCTACATATGACTCATATATAAGTAAAACTGCAGTATATTGTAATGATAGGGGAACAAGCTCATATAATGCTACAAGTACAATGTACTATGCAGCATATGAGAGACTAAAAAGTAATAAGAGACCAAGTTATAAATGTGGGGTAAAGGTAAGTAGTTCTAATACTTATGAAGGGCTGTATGATGGAACACAGGCAGAGGAAGATAAATTTAGTGGAGTAAATGATAATGCTAAATTAACAAATCCAATAGGCTTGATAACAGCAGATGAGATAGTATATGCAGGAGGAAAATATGGTACATCGCTATCTTCACCATATGCATATTATTACAACAATGCCGATGGCACTAAATCCGCAACCGGAACGAACTGGTGGTGGACAATGAGTCCGTGTTACGCCGACATCGATGGCTGGGCGCTCGTGTTCTACGTGCGCGGCTCTAGCAGCCCTGGCTACTTGGGCAGCAACCCCGTCCACAACGCTAGCGCCGTGCGTCCGGTAGTTTCTCTGAAATCTTGCGTTCTGCTTTCTGATTCGACTGGAACCACAGACGATCCTTTCGTGGTTCAAACAATAAGTGAAGGTTGTGCTTTAGCTAATAATTAGTTAAAAAGTTAGATAATAGGGAAGAGTTATCTAACTTTTTTAGTTTTTCTAGATTTTTTTGGTGTAGGTAAATCTTCTGGTAATGTTGTTCCTAATTCTTCTATTGTTTCTCTAATGACTTTTCCAACTTTGTAATGTATTTTAGTTATTTCTGTTTCGTCTATATTTTCTTGCTTTTTTAATAATTCTTCTGTTAAACTAATTCTAAATATATTGGCTGCTAGTTCATTTTTATTCATAATGTTTTCATTATTCTTAAGTCCTTTTCTTTTTGAAATATCTTCTTTTGTTTGTCCGTTATATAAACCCATATATCCAGCATTTTCATATTGTTCTATTAGTTCTCTTTTTCTAGTTTGTGTAGCTATGTAAGTTTGTGCTTCTGCTACTTTCTTATATTTTGGGTCAGCATTTTGCACAATAATATAGCATGCATATCTTGATAGTTTATAATCTTTTTGTTTTCTTTTAGTACTTATCATTTTGAAATGGTCATATTCATTAAGCTTACTTAATTTACAGGTCCTAATTGCTTTTTTTATTACACTTTCAAATTTTTTCCAGTCTGTATATTCAAATATCTTTTGTAGTTCTCTTGCATACCAAAATTCATTACCGCGCTTGTCTTTATGTTTAATATCTTCTAGAGTTTTTTCTTCATATTCTTTTAAATCATTACTCATTTTTAAAACCTCCTCTTTATTAATTACTTTTTTCTTATACATAAATATTGATTTTGATAATACCCCCTTTCTTATCTCCCTATGTATTAATCATACTATAAGTATATATGTTTGTCAACAATTTGTTTGATATAAATTTATAGAATTTTTTAATACTATTTTTAATATAATTTATTGGTGAATAAATAATGTATAATATTAAGGGACTAACAAATGAAGAAGTTAATAGAAGTAGAAATTTAAATGGAAATAATAGTATTACACATTATAAGAAAAATACAATTTTTAGTTTAATAATTGAGTCTTTAAATGACCCAATTATTAAAATTCTTTTGATTGCTTTAGGTATTAAGGTTTTGTTTTTGTTTAATGATAGTGATATTTATGAAACTATAGGGATAGTACTTGCAATTATTTTAGCAAGTGTTATTAGTAGTTTAAGTGAGTATGGAAGTGAGAAAGCATTTCAGAAACTTAGTATGGAAGCAAGTAGTTTGAAAGCTAATGTTTATAGAAATGGGAAGTTAGAAAGTATAAGTGTTGAAGAAGTAGTAGTAGGAGACTATATTTTAGTTCAAAGTGGAAATAAGATAAGTGCTGATGGGGTAATGTATGTTGGAGAAATATATACAGATGAGTCTATGTTAAGTGGGGAGACAAAAGAAAAGTTTAAGGAAAAGAATAGTGAAGTTTTTAGGGGAAGTATAGTTACTAATGGAAAAGGGGTTATGATAGTTAAGAGTGTAGGAGATAATACTTTTTATGGACATATTGCTAAAGATATACAAGAAAAAACTCCTGAAAGTCCATTAAAGAATAGACTTAGAGATTTAGCTTCTTTTATTAGTAAGATAGGTTATTTTTGTGCTTTTTTAGTTATTGTTTCTTATTTATTTAATATTTTGTTTATTTCTAATGGTTTTGATATGAGTAAAGTTATGAATATGATTAAAGATAAGAGTGTAATACTCCCACATTTGTTATATGCTCTTACTTTAGGCGTCACTATTATAGTCGTTGCGGTTCCTGAGGGGCTACCTATGATGATTACTTTAGTTTTGTCTTCTAATATGAAGAGATTAGTTAAAAATAATGTTTTAGTTAGGAAACTTGTTGGAATAGAATCAAGTGGAAGCTTAAATATTTTGTTTAGTGATAAGACTGGTACTATTACTAAGGGAAAGTTAAGTGTTAGTGAGGTTATTAGTTATAATGGTGTTAGATATAAAGACTTAAGTAAAATGAATAGTAAGTTTAGAGAACTTATTAATATTTCTTTAGTTTATAATAATGAGGCAGAATATAATGGGAGTGAGGTAATAGGTGGGAATGTAACAGACCGGGCAATACTTAGTTTTGCGGGCAATATAAATAAGGATAAGTATAGTATTTTAAAAAGACAAGGGTTTGACAGTAAAGTAAAGTATTCTAGTGTAAAGGTAAGTTATGAGGGTGGTTTATCTTTTATAAAGGGAGCTTTTGAAAAGATTATAGATAATTCTAGTAGTTTTTATATGGAAGACGGGGGTGTTAGTTATAAGTTTAGTAAAGAAGATATTAAAAAAAGAGCAGAGAAGTATACAAGTATGGGATATAGGGTATTAGCTCTTGCTACAAGTAAAAGTGATACTTTATCTAACTTATGCTTTTTAGGACTTATTTTGATTAAAGATGAGATAAGAAAGGAAGCTATTAAAGGAATAGAACTTGTAAAGAGTGCAGGTATTCAAACTGTTATGATTACTGGGGATAATTTACTTACTGCTAAAGTTATTGCTAAAGAAGCGGGGCTTATAGAAAGTGAAGAAGATATAGTTATAAGTAGTGAAGAGTTAAAGAGTATGAGTGATGAAGAGGTTAAGAGGATTATTCCTAGGTTAAGAGTAGTTGCTAGGAGTTTACCAGAAGATAAAAAAAGATTAGTTATTTTATCTCAAGAATTAGGGCTTGTTACAGGTATGACTGGAGATGGGGTAAATGACGCGCCTGCTCTAAGAAGAGCCGATGTAGGTTTTTCTATGGGAAGTGGAACTGAGGTAGCAAAAGAAGTAAGTGATATTATTATACTTGATGATAATTTTTTAAGTATTGCTAAAACTGTTTTATTTGGAAGAACTATTTTTAAGAGTATTAGAAAGTTTATTATTTTTCAGTTAACAGTAAATATTACAGCAGTATTTTTATCAGTTATAGGACCATTTTTTGGTATAATCGCGCCTGTTACTGTTATTCAAATGTTATGGATTAATATGGTTATGGATACTTTAGCTGGTGTTGCTTATTCTTTTGAACCTCCTCTTATAGAATATATGGAAGAAGAACCTAAAAGAAGAAATGAAAAGATAATGAATAGTTATATGATAAATGAGATTTTAATTACTGGGGTTTATATGAGTTTAGTTTGTATGTTCTTTTTGAAGAGTAATTTTATTAAAAGTTTTTATAGAATAGGAAATGAAGATAAGTATTTAATGACAGCATTTTTTGGTTTATTTATTTTTATGACTATATTTAATAGTTTTAATGCAAGAACAGAAAGGCTCAATGTGTTTGCAAATATTACAAAAAATAAAGTATTTTTAGCTATTATTTCTTTAGTCGCAGTAGTGCAAATTATTCTTATTTATTTTGGAGGTAATATATTTAGGACTACAGGACTAACTTTTATTGAGTTCGATGTTATGCTTATTATTGCTTTTTCTGTTATTCCATTTGATATTATTAGAAAAATAATTTTAAAGAAAGTAAAGGGTAAAATTGGGGTATAAGTTAATATAAAAATGTAGATTTTATGTATCTACATTTTTATATTAGTTTATTTAAGTTTTAGTAGAAGTTCGCTTGTTGTATGAAGTTTACTATTATTTAGTTCTTCTTTTAGTTCTATTAAATCTTCAATAGTTAGTGTATAGCCTTCACCATGCCATTTTTTGTTTTTGCTTTTTTCGGTGTATTTGTCTCTAGTGTAATAAGGCTTATCTTCAATAAATTTTTCCATATTTTCATATTCTTTATGACCGTGGCCTTTACTAACGTCGTCGGGTTCTGTGTATTCATATCTAGCAACAGTTCCGTTGTCGCGTACGTTTGTCTTTGCAACTACTTTTCCGTCCTCGTCTGCACTAAACCAACTAAAAAATCCCATTTATTTCACCTCTCTTTCGTCAATATAATCAACAATTTCGTTTGTTTCGTCGTTGATTATTTCTATTCTATAAAAGTCTTTTAAAAAACCTTTATATACTTTCATAGCAAGTTCAAGTGTTTTTCTTGTCGTCATGTTTTTATAGCTTAGACTTTCTAACTCGTCCCAGTCCATTAATCCATCAAAATCATTATATAAAGCTTCTGGTTTTGTACTCCAACAGTCACTTATTTCGTCAGTACCATCTTTATAAAAGTATCTGTATCTGTATGCCACTTTTTAATCACTCTCCTTATTTTAATTTTATTTTTTAATTATAATTTAACTAAAAGGTTTCATTTATTTCACCTCACTTTCATCAATATAATCAACAATTTCATTAGTTTCGTCGTTGATTATTTCTATTCTATAAAAGTCTTTTAAAAAACCTTTATATACTTTCATAGCAAGTTTTAATATATCCTTTGTTGTTAAATTTTTTTCACTTAAACTATAAAACTCGTCCCAATCCATTAATCCATCGAAGTCATTATACATATCTGTTGCTTTTTCACCATGGCACCCACTTATTTTTGTAGTTCCATCTTTAAAAAAGTATCTATATCTATATGCCATTTAATCACTCTCCTTATTATTTAATTTATTTAAATAGACTTATTTGTTTTCTTCTCTTTCGTCAATATAATCAACAATTTCATTAGTTTCGTCGTTGATTATTTCTATTCTGTAAAAATCTTTTAGAAAACCTTTATATACTTTCATAGCAAGTTTTAATATATCCTTTGTTGTTAAATTTTTTTCACTTAAACTATTAAACTCGTCCCAATCCATTAATCCATCAAAGTTATTGTACATTGAGGTTGGAGTCTTTCCCCAACACTCACTTATCTCGTCAGTTCCATCTTTATAAAAGTATCTGTATCTGTATGCCATTTAAATATCCTCCTTTAATAATTTTAACATGTTATCAACACCTGATTCAAATGTTATGCTTTTTTCTTTTATGAGTGTTTCAATATTATTTTCATTTTTAAAAATTTTGTTTATTTCTTTTAATAAAGTTTCTTTTTCTTTTGTGTATACTTTTAATATTTCAAATAATATTAATATAGAATTTATGTAATTAGATAATCGTACTTTTATTAAATTAGGAATATCTTCTTTATATAATAATTCAATATATGTTTTTAGATTTGTTAGTCTTAGTAAAATGTCAGTTTTTAAAGTTATTTTAGATTTATCAATATCTTTAGCAATTAACATTTCTATTAGAAGTGGGATTATATCATAATTTATATAGTTATTAATGGAAATGGTGTTATTTTCTATTATGCTGTGTGTAATTTCATGTCCATAAATTAAAGGCGTTATTGGGGTGAAGTTAGAAGATAATCTAAATTCTGTAAATATTAGTTTACTATTTTCTAAATTTTTTCCTACATATATTGGTATAAATTCTCCATAATCAAAGGGTTTGTTTAGATAAATTATAGGAATATCAAATGGTAGTATATATTTAATATTTTCTTTTAAAAAAGAAGAAATTTCTTCGCAATGAAAGCGTGAAATTTCTTCTAATGTTTTGGTTTTAATAAAAGGCACTTTATCCATATATATATTATTTTCTAAAAACCATAAATATGTTAATTTTAAATTGTTAGTTTTGTTAACTGAGATATCATTAGTGTTATATTTTGATAAAAAATGAGAGAGTAATATTGATAAATCTAGTAATTTGTTATTTACATTTATTGTTAATGGATTTTTATAATATTCTTTCATTTTCACCTCAACAACTTTTATTGCTTTATATAATAGTACTTCTTGTTTTTCTTGTCAAGCCTAAAATTTGACAAATATACGATTACGTGCTAAAATATTGTTCCTGTTAAGGGGGAAAATATATGAATGAATTAAGTAATGAAAGTAAAAAATTAATGAAAATAGCAGAGTTAAATGAGAAAATAGAAAAGTTAGAAAAATTTAGGGATAGAAGTATTCTTACTTTTGGTATTACTGTGTCTCTTTTTGGTTATTTTTTAGTAAAACATGATGAACTTGTTAATTTAATGAATAAAGATATTTTAGATTGGCTCACTACAATCTCAGGTTCATTTTCTGCTGTTACTTTTTTAACGTCAATTATTGATTCTAATGAAAGAAATAGTTTAAATGCTTTAAAGGAATATCTAGAATTAGGAGAAGACGAATCTAAAGGTAGTGATATTAAGAAATTAAAATTAGAACCTATGGAGGATAATGATGGAAGAATTAAGTAAAGAAAGTAAAAAATTAATGAAAATAGCAGAATTAAATGAAAAATTAGAAAAATTAGATAAACATATAAGAATATTTGATATTTTATTTTGTATTTCTACTCCAATTTGTTTGGCTTCTGTTGTTGGGTTATTTCATAGTTTATCAAATGAAGAATTTGATAAAGATATTTATAGTATGTTATTTGTTATATCATCTTGTTTTTCTATTTCAAGTATAATTGATTTAATCACTTCTTCTAATGAAAAAAATAGTTTAAAAGCATTAAAAGAATATTTAGAGTCAGAAGTAAATTTAAATAGTAATGATATTAAGAAATTAAAATTAGAACCTATGGAGGATAATGATGGAAGAATTTAGTAAAGAAAGTAAAAGATTAAAAGAAATAGCGGAACTCAATGAAATGATAGAGAAACGTTTAGATAATATTTCAACGAGTTTGCGAAAATATTTTACATTATTAAAAATTTATATACCTGTGTTTTTTTTCGCATCTGCATTTTCTAATGATTTACCTCAATCTATAGTAGATGATATAGCTAGAATTTTTAGAAATATTTCAGGTGGTGCGGGGCTTATGACGGCTATTGGTATGATTATAGGATCTAATGAAAGAAATAGTTTATTAATATTACAAAGTATTTTAGCATTAGCAGAACAAGAACTTTCATTAACAGAAAATGAACTTACACTTAAAAAGAACTTTTAATTATGATATTATATTAAGTAGAAAGTAGGTTGTTATTTATGGAAAGTAAAGAAGTTCCTAGTGAAGACTTATTAGAAGCTTTAAAAGAAGTGGAAGATATGGAAAAGGGGGAAATTCAAAAAAAAGGCTATCATAATGTTAGAGAGATGTTTGAAGATATTATGAAAGATATAAAAAACTCTTAAAGGTAATCCTTTAGGAGTTTTATTTGGTTTTCTCCAAAATCTAGTAGTTCTTTTGCTAAAGATAGTACTTTTTTGTTAGCTTCTTTTTTGTAATCTTTTATTTTTGCTTCTATGTTAATGTTACCCATGTTGAAACCACGTGATAGAATACTTGCTATTTTAGCGTCACTATTGTCTTTTGATACTTCTACTTTCATAGCGGTATTAGCTGTTAAGTCTTTTAAGAATGTACCATGTTCGATAGTTACTTTTTCTTTTTTCATAAGAGTGTTACATTCTTTATAGAGTTTTTCATATTCTTGAAGTTCTTCTTCTAATAGAAATTTAATTTTGTTATCCTTTTCTTTAATTAGTTTTAGAAGTTCTTTTGTACTAGATACACCCATTTTACAATTATCATGGATTAGTATTAATAATTCTTTACTTTCACTCATTTTTATTCACCTAGTTATAGTATGTTTAAATAAAAAGTAAATTATACCTTTATTTTACATTTTATTAAATTAAGTGTATAATGTTTTTAGAGGTGGAATATGAATAAAATAATTAAAAGTATTTACAGTTTGATTACATTTATTTTTATAATACTTACTATAATAGAGTTCTTTATATATTTAAATGGTAGTTCTAACTCCTATGGTTTAATATATTTAATAATGAATTTTATATGCTTGTTCTTTCTTTCGTCTGTTACTATAAATTATAGTACTAGAAATAGAAAAGTAAGGTTAAGTAAGAATATTATTTGTATAATAATTGGGGTATTTGCTAGTTTTATATTAGGATTAATTCTATCCAATATATTTGGGTATGTGGATAACTCTAAAGAGTTTATTAGTAGTGTGTTTCTAATAAGTAAAGTCTTAAAACCTATATTATATTTATTAATAATGGGTGTGAGTGGGTATGAAATTTATTTAGTTTATAAGCATTAACTTGTAATTTTAGTTATTTTATTATAAAATTATATATGGGAAGTGATATTATGAAAAAAGATAAGTCAAAATTAATTATAATTGTTTCAATAGTAGTAGTGTTTGTTGTATTTATAGTTTTAGCTATAGTTTTTAAAGATAAGATAAAAGATGAGCCTATAGAAGTAGAGGATACAAATGAGGAATATGTAGACGATGTTGATGAGGTTTATGAAGAAGAGAATAAGAGTGCATATGACTGGCAAGAAGATGTGAAAGATGGAGTTGTTGTTACAGCAGTAGCGGCTTCTTGGTGTCCACATTGTCAAAATTTAAAACCTATAATGCATAAAGTATATGAAAGTTATGGATTTGATTTATATTGGTTTGAGATGGATACATTACAAAAAAGAAGTGAGGAAGAATACAATATAGTACTAGATACTTTTGATATTGAAAATAGAGGTTTTGATGGATACCCTTATGTATTTGTTGTAAAAGATGGAGAGTATGTAGGATATTTTAGTGGTGAAAGAAGTGAAAGTTCTTTAATTAGTGAACTTAAGGATTTAGGTGTAGAATTATAAATGAAGAAAAGTAAGGTTAATTTAAAAATTGTTATTATCGCAGCAGTTATTATAGTTTTGTTTACAGTTTTAGCTATTTTAGTTAATTGGGATAATAGAAATTCATATAAGAATTTAAAGGAAAACCCAAGTATAAATGCATGGCTAAAAGATACTAAGAGTAGTGAAAAAATAGTTACTGTAGTAGGAACAAGTTGGTGTGGCAACTGCGCAGCTTTAAAGGAATCTATGAGTAAGGTATTAAAGAAATATGATTTTAAAGTATATTGGTATGAAATAGATATTTTAGAAAAAGAAGATAAAGAGACATATGATACTTTAATAAATACTTACAATATTAGTGAAAATGAATATGATGGACATATTCCTTATGTGTTTTTGACTCAAAACGGGGAAGTAGTTAATCATTTTGGCGGGGCAAGAGATAAAGACGGTTTAATAGAAGAGTTAAAAGAATTTGGTGTAATTAAATAAGTTAATGTTTTAACTTATTTTTTCTAAAGGTGAGGATATGAAGAAGTTATTTTATGTTTTGGTTATATTAGTTTTAATATTATTTATTAAGTATTTTACTGGAGAGTATAGTATTACATATAAAGTAAATGGTAATAGTGTTTTAGAAGTTTATAAAGATAATTCTATGTATTTTGAAGTTAATTATGATAATACTACTTATAATTATAAGTTTTATGAAAAGAGAAAGTTTTTTAAGAAGCGTGTAAAAGATATAAAAGTAAATGAAGGTTGTGTTACTTTAGATTTAAAAGGGTATAAAGGATACTCTATGTGTAAAGACGGGGATACTCTATATAATAAAGTAGTGGACAGTGATATTAAAGTTAATAATACAAATGATTTTTATTATAATAAGAATTTAAGTAAAAATGAATATATTTTAATATGGAAGTATGATGGATTTTATTATTTAAATGGAAGTGAATATAAAACTATAAATATTTTTTCTAAAGATAGGTATTCTAATGATTTAATGTATAGTACTAATGGTTATATTATTTTTCCTAATTATACAGATGATTACTATTTTAGTGATATTATAGTTTTAGATATTAAAAGTGGAGAATATAAGACTATTAAGACTAATTATGATATTAATTATTCTAGCAGGGTAGTGGGAGAATACAAAAATAGTATATATATTTTTGATGAAAAAGATAATACTTTATATGAAGTAAATTATAAAAAGAGAAAAGTTACAATCGCGGGTAATGGGACTAATGGATTTTTTAAGATAGTAAATGGGAAGAAGAAAACTTCAAGTAGTAAAGAATATAGGGGTGGACTTACATTTTTTATAGAAAAAGAAACAGATAAAAATATAGTTAATAATACTTTTGGTTATAAGGAAAATGAAAAAGTTATTAATACTTATTTTAAAGGGGAAGCTAATTATTTAGATAGTGTTAAAGATAATATTTATTTTATAAGTGGAGATAATTTGTATAGATATAATAATAATTCTTTAATATTAGTTGCACATTATTTTGAACTTAATTTTAATAATTCTTTGAAAGCATATATTTATTATAAATAACCAAATTATATATTTATCATATAATAAATATAGGTGAAGAGTTATGTTTGAATTTAGAAAAGTTATGGATACAGAGTATTACACTTATTATACTATAAAAGAAGGAGATACTTTATATAGTATAAGTAGGAAGTTTGACGTTAATCCTAAGTTAGTCGCGGAGTTAAATGGTATGAAAGAGGAAGAATATATTTATCCAAATCAAACTATTATTATTCCTAAAAAAGGTATTCAATATTATATTACTAAAGAAGATGATACATTAAAGAGTGTTTCTAATATTTTTGGTAGTAAGGAAAGCGAGTTAGTTTCACAAAATAAAAGTATTTATTTACTTCCTGGACAAATGATATTTTATAGAGAATAGGTTCTTGTAATTTATTCTTTTTTTTTATATAATTATATATAGAATAAGGAGGCGGGTAAAAGTGATTATTAAAAAGCCTTATGCATTTTTGATAAAGCATTTTAGAATTATACATGCAATACTAAGTGTAGGTCTTTTATATTTACTAATTCGTTTTCATAGTTTATTTGTATTTTTTAATGATTATGTTAAAAATGGATTTTATACTTTAGGAAATATTAGTGGTGGATTTATTAATTTTTATATGTTTATTGCTATTATTTTGGTACTCGTAATATCGTTATTTATTTATTTTTTAATGAGGTGGAAAAATAAAAGTAGATTATATTATATATTTTTGTGTTTATTTTATTTAGTTTTATTTGTTTCATTATTAGTGTATTTTAATTTATTTCAAAATTTAGCTAATACACCATTAGACGTAAGGGTAGTAAGAGCTTATAGAGATGTCGTAGTTCTTTTGTATTTACCACAGTATGCATTTTTGATTTTTGGTATTATTCGTGCGATTGGGTTTGACGTCAAGAAATTTGATTTTAAAAAAGATTTGGCAGACTTAGATATAGCTGAAGAAGACCAAGAAGAAATTGAAGTTACATTTGGAGAAAATTCTTATAAATATAAAAGAAGAGCAAGACGTTTTTTAAGAGAATTTAAGTACTATTTTTTTGAAAATAAGTTTATACTTATTATAATAGGTAGTGTTTTGTTTTTGGTTTTGGTAGTATTCTTATTTTTACATTTTTCTGTTTATGGTAAAACTTATAAAGTAAGTGAAAACTTTAATGTAGATGGGGTTTTATTTAAAGTATTAGATGCATATGTAAGTGACGTAGATTATAGTGGTAAAAAAATAGTAGAAGATGAAAAGTATGTAGTAGTTAAAGTTAATATGGAAAACACTAATAGTGGTAAAGTTAATATACCTACTGATAGTTTAAGATTACTTATAAATGATACTATATATGTTCCTAATTATTCAATTACTGATTATTTTAGAGATTTTGGAGAAGGATTTTCAAAAAATTCAACTTTGTATCCTGGGGCAAGTAATAATTATGTGTTTGTTTTTGATATTCCTAAAGATATAAAAATAAATAAAGCTGTTTTTAGAATTGTAGATGACGTTAATATAGTAAATGGAGAGATTGCTTCTGGATATAAAGACGTAAATATTAAGGTTAATAATTTCTTATTAGATGAAAAGAATTATCAATATTTAAATATAGGGGATAAAGTAGAGTTAGAAGATAGTTCTATAGCAGTAGGTGAATTTACAGTTAATTCTTATCAAATTGCTGATAGTTTTACAGAGCGTTATACTTATTGTGTGACTGAATGTTATGAGGGAAGTAAAAATATTACAGCTAGTGGGTTTGGTATGAGTGATAAAACTATTTTAAAAGTTAATGTTGATACTTTAATAGAAACTGAAGATTATATTAAGAAGTATTTAACAAGTAGTAGTGATTTTATTAGTTTATTTGGTAGTGTTACTTATAGTATTAATAATAATATAGTTACTAAGTATTATCCTGTAAAAGACTTGGATATAGATACAAATAATGTATATATAGAAGTTCCTAAGGATATTAAGAATGCTACAGAAATTAGTTTAGATATAAATATTAGAGATAGAAAATATATTATTACTTTAAAATAAGGCATAATGGTTTATTCATTGTGTTTTTTATTAAAATTTTGTTTTTAAATTGTTAGTTAAATGATATAATTTTATTAAGAGGTGTTAGTAGTGATTAGGTTAAATGATATATGTAAAACTTATAAATCTAAAAAAGGTAAAAGTACTAAAGCATTAGATTATGTTAGTTTAGAGTTAGAAGAAAAGGGTATGACTTTTATATTAGGTAAAAGTGGAAGTGGTAAATCAACTTTACTTAATATAATAGGAGGCTTAGATAAGTATGATAGTGGGGATATGGTTATTTTAGGAAAGAGTAGTTTATCTTTTACGGGGAAAGACTACTCTTGCATTAGAGCTTCAACAAAAGGAGGTTTCTAGTGAAAAAATAGATAAGTTGCTGGAAAGTCTTGAGTTAAGTGAGTTAAAACTTAGAAAGGTAAATGAACTTTCTGGAGGGCAAAAGCAAAGGGTAGCTATAGCAAGAGCCCTTATTAAAGATCCTAAGATAATACTTGCTGATGAGCCTACTGGAAATTTAGACTCTAAAACTGGTAAAGGGGTAATGGAACTTTTAAAAGAGATTTCTAAAGATAAGTTAGTTTTAATTGTTTCGCATGATGAAAAGTATGGGGATAGAATTATAGAAATTAAAGATGGTAAAGTTGTAAGTGATACAAAAGAAGTTAAAAGAAGAAAAGTAACAAGTGAATATAAAACTATTAATTCTAAGTTACCACTAAAGAGCAGTTTTAAGTTAGGGTTAGGTAGTTTAAAACATAAGAAAGTTAAGTTATTTTTTACTATAGTGTTAATTATATTTACTTTAGGATTTTTAAGTTGTTCTGATACTTTGTCTAATTATAATTATGATAAAGAGTTAGAGAAAAATGTTAAAGAAAATAATGAAGAGTTTGTTGTGGTAAGAAGTAATTATGTACATAAAGATAGTGATGGGTTTGTTTCTATAAATAAGGCACAATATACAGATAAGCAAAATGAAGAAGTAAAGAAAACATTTAATAAAGAGGGAAGAGGGGTATATGAATATTATGATAGTAATAGTTATCCAGAAGAGGTATTTCATATAGAGATAGCAAATGGTATGGGATATGGTGCTAATGGTGGAATAGAAGTAGTTGAAACAGATGATTTAAAATCTATAATAAAAGAAGATATTATAGGAAGAGAAGCAAGTAATGGTAATGAGATAGTTATTTCTAATTATATAGCAGATAAGTTTATTAATACAGGAGTAGAAGTATATGAGACTGTTAATGATAATGAATATGTTAAATCTAATATATTTAGACCTGCTAGCTATGAAGATATAATTAATACAGATTATACATATTATTTTGGAGATACTGGAAAAGTTAAGATAGTAGGTATTATTAATTATGATTTATCTAATACAAATGATGAGTATATTTCTAATGTTTTACAAAAGGTATTTGTAAATAGTAGTTTTAGAGATACTTTAGAAGTTAGTAAAAGGTCTTCTTTAACTCAAGAATATGGTTATTATGTTAATTTTAGTGAAGAGAAAGAATATGTTTCAACTGGTATTTTAGATAGTGAAGTTACTTATTATGATGGCGGGTCTTGGAAAAATATAAGTAGTTTAAATAAGGGAGAAGTTATTGTAAGTTTAGACTTTTTAACAATGCGTGATTATGATTATTATGAGAACTTAAATAATTATGAGTATGAGTATTGTAAAAACCAAATTATATGTAGTTATGAAGAAGCTAGTAGAAATTTTAATACTCATTATATAAATGAGAAAAATATTATAGGTAAGAAAATAGACTTAGACATTTCACTTGATTATATGGACGATATTAAAGAAACTTTAAAGGGTCTTACTGTAGTTGGTGTATATACAACTGATAATTTAGACACAACAGAATATATAAATATGTATTTATCCAGTATGGACGCAGAAGAATATAGAAGTATACCATTTAAGAAAACTGGAGTTTTGTATAAAATGGAAGATGCAGTAGATATAGAAAAGTTAAGTCTTAAGTATCCACAAGAAAGTGATTTATCTTTAGTTACTACTTATAGTGGTGAGTTATATATGGAATACTCAACATTTAAGGTTTTAAGTAAGATTGCATTTTATATAAGTTTAGTGTTTTTATTATTTACAGTACTTTTAATAATGAGTTTTATGTTTAATAGTGTTACTTATCGTAAGAAAGAAATAGGAGTTTTAAGAGCGCTTGGTTCAAAGATTAGTGATGTGTCTAAGATATTCTTATGGGAAGCATTTTTGATATCTATAATATCTGGTACTATAGCTTCTATATTACTTGTAGTTGTTTCAAACGTATTAAATGGATTTATTAAAGATATGTTACATGTTATAGGAACACCTTTCTTAGTAGGTATTAGGCAATTTTTAGTAATATATATTCTTGTATTCTTAATTACATTTATATCTAGTATTTTACCAATAGTTAAGATATCTAAAATGAAACCAATGGATGCGATTTTGAATAAGTAGGAGTGTTTATGGAAATAGAAATGAAATTACAACCTAAGTTTTATGATTATGTTTTATATGGAACTAAAAGAATAGAACTTAGATTATATGATGAAAAAAGACAAAAAATTAAAGTAGGAGATACTATTAAGTTTTTAAAAGAGCCAGATTTGAATGAGTGCTTTATGGCAAGAGTAGTAGAACTTCTTAGGTATGATTCTTTTGATTCTTTATTTAAGGATTATGATATTAGTGTTTTAGCAGATGATAGTATGACAAAA
>CANRHY010000007.1 GCA_947630515.1 uncultured Bacilli bacterium | reverse complement strand
CGAACGGTACGTACGGTGGTGTGAGAGGGTATCATATCAATAAATAAAATTATTGAAAATTTACTCTACTCGATTGTTATAGTGTTCGATTATGTCTTTATCTTTGTGTGGTTCGTATTTAAGTAAATCTAGGTAATCTTGTTGTCTTAACGCTTCATATATTACAATTGCTACTGTATTAGATACGTTTAATGCTCTTACGTCTTTAGTCATAGGTATTCTTAAACATTTATCTAAGTGTGGTTTTAGTATTTTAAGAGGTATACCAGTTGATTCTTTTCCAAATATGAAGTATATGTTTTCAAATTTATTACTATAGTCAAATTCTGTATGAGGAGTTTTTCCATATCTTGTTAGAAAGTAATATGTTCCTTTGTTTTTGTTAAAAAACTCTTCTATATTTTCATAAACGTGTAAATCTACTTTATCTATGTAGTTTACTCCACTTCTTCTTACTTCTTTTTCATCTAAGCTAAATCCTAGAGGTTTTATTAAGTGAAGTGGTGTATGAGTTGCTACACAAGTTCTCATTATGTTACCTGTGTTTTGTGGTATTTCAGGTTCATATAATACTATGTTTAACATATTAATCTTCCTTTTTCATTAATACTTCTTTTCTTGACAAATTAAGTTTTCCTTTTTTGTCATATCCTGTTGCTTTTACTACTATTTCGTCCCCTATTTTGAATAAGTCACTAGGTTTTTCTACTCTTTTTGTATCTAATTGACTTACATGAACTAATCCTTCACAGTTAGGCCATAATTCTACGAAACAACCAAAGTCTTCTATTCCAACTATTTTTCCTGTGTAAATTTTACCTATTTCTACTTCTTTTACTACGTCTTCTATCATACTTAGAGCTTTATCTATTACAGCATAGTCTGTATGGTATGCTATTACTCTTCCATCATCTTCTATGTCTATTTTTATAGCGTCTTTATGATTTACTGTAGGAACATTAGAGCTTTCTAGTATTATCTTAGTAATCATTTCTCCACCACGACCGATTACGTCTTTTATTTTGTCTGGGTTTATGTTCATTGTTTTTATTTTTGGTGCATAAGGGCTAAGTTCTGTTCTTACTTCACTTATTGCTTCATGCATTACATCTAGTATTTGTAATCTTGCTTCTTTTGCTTGGGCTAATGCTTCTTTTAGTATGCTTTTTGTTATTCCCTTTATTTTTATATCCATTTGTAAGGCTGTTATTCCATCTTTTGTTCCTGCAACTTTGAAATCCATATCTCCCATGTGGTCTTCTAATCCTTGGATATCTGTAAGTATTGTGTATTTTTTACACTCATCATCTTGTGTTATTAATCCCATTGCAATTCCTGCCACTGGTTTTTTAATTGGAACACCTGCAGCCATTAGGCTCATGCAACCAGCACAAATGCTAGCTTGGCTAGAAGAACCATTACTTTCTAATATTTCACTTACTACTCTTACTGTATAAGGAAATTCTTCTTCAGTTGGCATTACTTGTAATAGAGCACGTTCTGCTAAGGCACCATGACCTATTTCTCTTCTTCCAGGAGCACCATATCTTCCTGTTTCACCTACGCTAAAAGCTGGAAAGTTATAATGGAACATAAATCTTTTTGTGTCTTCTAGTGATAATCCATCTAGTATTTGATGTTCTCCTAAAGCTCCTAAAGTAGTTACAGCAAGAGATTGTGTTTGACCTCTTGTAAATAATGCACTACCATGGGTTCTTGGAAGTAAATCAACTCTAGCGCTTAATGGTCTTATTTCGTTCATTTTTCTTCCATCTGGTCTTATTTTTTCTTCTGTTATAAGTCTTCTTACTTCACTTGCTTCTATGTTATCTGCTACTTTTTTAACTTGTTTTAGTTCTTCTTCTAATGTTTCACTATCTGAGTGGTTCTCAGTATAGTTATTAACTGCTCTTTCTTTTAATTCGTCTATTCGTGCATATTTTTCAAGTTTGTCTTCTATTTGTATAGCACTAAGCATGTCAGTTAGTATGTCGCTTTCCACTTCTTTTATGATACCCTCATCAAGTGTTGCTAGTTCTACTTCTAGTTTAACTTTTCCTACTTCTTTCATTATTTGTTCTTGTATTTCACATAACATTTTAACATGCTCATGACCAAACATTAAAGCTTCTAGCATTTCTTCTTCGCTTACTTCTTTACTTCCTGCTTCTACCATATTTATTGCGTTTTTTGTTCCTGCGACTGTTAGGTCTATAGTACTTCTTTCCATTTCTTCTACTGTTGGATTTATTTTTAGTTTTCCATCTATTTTACCTACTATTACTCCTGCGACTGGTACAGAAAATGGAATATTTGAAATACATAAAGATAAGCTACTACCAAAAAGTGCTGTCATATCTGGTGAATAGTCATTATCAACACTTAGTACTGTGTTTACAACTTGTACTTCATTTCTAAAGTTTTCATCAAACATAGGTCTTATTGGTCTATCTATTACTCTTGCAGTAAGTGTAGCTGCATCACTTGGACGACCTTCTCTTTTTATGAATCCACCTGGTATTTTACCTACTGAATATAGTTTTTCTTGGTAAAGTATTGTAAGTGGGAAAAAGTCAGCAGTACTTACAGTATTACTCATTACAGCAGTTGATAGTATTACAGTATCTTCATATCTTACTAATACTGCACCATTTGCTTGTTTTGCTAGTTCTCCTGTTTCTACTGTTAGTTTATGCCCTAAAAAGTCAAAATTAAATTCTTTCTTCATATATACCTCTTTTCTTAGAAAAAAATAGACACTTAAAACAAGTGCCTACTTTCTTAATCCTAATTTATTTATTAGTTCACGATATCTAACAACATCTGTTCTTTTTAGATAATCTAGTAAACTTCTTCTTCTACCTACTTTTTGTAGAAGGCCTCTTTTTGAGTGATAATCGTGAATATGTACTTTTAAGTGTTCTGTTAGTTCAGTTATTTCTTCAGTAAGAATAGCAACTTGAACTTCTACACTACCTGTATCATTTTTACCACGACCATACTCTTTAACTAATTCATTTTTCTTTTCTTTAGTTAATGCCATAAAAATTCTCCTTTCTTTTATTTATCCGTTTAATCCTAGTGTTAAGAAGAGGAGAACCTCTGTAACCCAAGAAAAAACTTACTTTTTAATTATATGATAAAGTTTCAAAAAAATCAATCTTTTTTTGTTAATATGTGAGAAAAGCCCTTTAGATAAGGGCTTTTTGTTAGTAATCACATAAGTTGTTGGTTTTAGACCTAACTATTGAAGAAGCAAGACTTTTTCCTAATTCAAATATGAATGTTACTCCTTTTATTACTGCATTTAATAGTGTTGCGCTAAAGCTTACTCCTCCATATATTTTTTGTAATTCTTCTTTTTCCATAATTACTCCTTTCTTAGCATTTTTTAGGGCTTATTAATCCTTCTAAAAATCCTATTACAAAACTTACTATTCCTGCTCCTAATGTAGCGATTGTTTGCCAACTTATCCCACCTTTTATTTCTAATAGTTCTTCTTTTGTCATTATACACTCCTTTCTAAGTCAATTACTTTTTTAAAGCAACACTTTACTATATTTTTGTGAGAGACATAGATTATTGTTTTATCTTTGTATTTATCTAATATTCTTTTTATTATAGAGACTTCTAAACTTTCGTCTACTTCACTTAGTGCTTCATCTATAATTAGATAATCTTTTGCGTTTAGTAGTGCTCGGGCTAAGATGATTCTCTGTCTTTCACCACCACTATAATTAAATCCCCCACTTTCTATTAATCCATCATCTTTAAGTACTCTTTTATTTCTTACTTCATTAAGACTACAAATATTTATTATTTCTTCATATTTTTCATCACTTACATTCGTACCTAAAATTATGTTATTTTTAAAAGTGTCTGTATAAAGTCTTTCATTTTGTCCTATGTATATAAAATTTTCTTTAATGGTATCTTCATTTATATTTTTTATGTCTTTTTCACCTATCATAACTTTACCATGGTAGTTAGTAATGTATTTTAGTATTATTTTTATGAGTGTACTTTTTCCACAGCCACTTTTACCTGTTATTAATACTTTTTCTCCTTTCTTTATTTCAATATTTAGCTTATTAAATATTTTTTTCTTTTCATATGAATATTCTAAGTCTTCTACTCTTATGTTTCCTGTTAATAATTTTTCTTGTTTATTTTCTTTATTAGATACTAATAGTAAATTGTTTACTTTATCTATGTTAGTAAGTAAGAATGTCGTTTCTATGTATTTATCTAATAGTTCTTTAACTAAGTTTAATAAAAGTATGCTTATCATGTATAATAGCATAAGGTAACCTAATGAGAAAACACCGGTTTTTACTAAATTTATCCCAAGGGTTAAGAATAATAGTAAGCCTATATCATAAATAATGTTTTTAAGTATTTGTTGACAAGACATTATTTTATTTAGTTTTTCTTCTAAAGCTAGAATACTTTTATAACTTAGATTAATTTTTGTTAACATACTTTTTTTCATATTAAGATTTCTTATAGTTTCTAAGGATTCTAATCTTTCTGTAAGAGTTATACTGTAATATCCTTTCTCTTCTAATATTTGTCTTAAAATTATATGAATTTTTGGTTTTATGAAAAGAGTTATTATTAAGAAAACTATGGAAACTATAATTATTATTAAAGCTAAATATTTGTTAATTATAAATAGAATTATAAGTGTTATTAAAAGTAATATTATATCAAGAGAAGTATCTAGTAATAAAGTTACTACAGAGTTATTGATTCTAGAAAGCTCAGATAGTCTGTTAACAATTAGTGAAGGGCTATTTAATTTATAGTAAGTATAAGGAAGGCAAAATATGTTATTTATTACTTCTTCATTTACTTTTTTGTCTACTACTTTATTAAGATATATAGATAATCTGGATTTTATAAGCATGAATATATTTTTAATTGTTAAAAGGAAAGCAAAAATAAAGATAATTTCATAGTATGAAGTTTTGACTTGGGTATAGTCAAATATGATTTTATAGTAGTAGTTATCTAGTAAACTAAATATGAATACTAGGAGTGTAATTAGAAGTAATATTAGTAGTAATATTTTTCTTTTTTTAATTGCACTTATTATTACTTTTAAGACTTTGTTATCTTTTTTTACGATAGGGAGATTTTTTGTTTTCGAAAAAAAGATTATTGTGTTAAGAAAAACTTTGTCAAATTTTTCTTTTTTCATGTAGTATAGTCCTATGGAAGGGTCCATAATAAGTAATTTATCTTTTTTTATTTTGTATATTACTACAAAGTGATACATGTTTTTTCTTTTTATGTGTGCGATTACGGGAAGTCTTGTTTCTTTATATAACTCATTAATGGTTACTTTTTTAGCATATGAATCTAGTCCAATAGAGATAGACCCTTTTATTAAGTCATAAGCATTCGTGCCTTCTTTAGTTGTATTAATTATTTGTCTTATTCTTTCTAGGTCTATGTAACCACCATAATACTTGATTATAGATAGTAAACAAGCTCCTCCACAGTCGTAAGAATTTTCTTGTAAAACACATATTTTTTTTAACATACTTTTTTGCCCTCCTATATACTAATACGAAAAAAATACCCCCAAACGCTTTTTTTTAGTTAAAAAAAGTGCAATTTTACGCGAAATTTTACGTAAAGAATGTGTAAAAAAGACTATTTTTTTATAAAATAGTCTTTAAATTGAAGAATTTTACTTAAGTAGATTTTTACTATGTGAATTAGTCTTTTTAGGCACATATCTTTTTTGTATATTAGAGTGTGAGTTGCTTGTTTATTTTTTAGTAAGTATTTTACTTCTTTTAGTGATTCAGAATTAGTTATATATTTTTTAGCTATGCATGATGGAACATTTAGCCATAGTATTTTTTTAGAAAGATATGTTACTTTTTCGTTTGTTTTATCTAGTACTAAGTCATTATAAATAAGACCCACCATGCTAGTGCCTGCGGCTTCTATAAAGAAAGAACTTCTTCCCTGTCTATAGTTTATTTCAAATATATAAAATTCTTTTCTTTTTGCGTCATATTTAAAGTCAAAGTTAGAAAATCCTTTGTATTCTATGCTTTCTAGGAAGTTTTTTATTTTGTTAAATAAAGAGTGGTATCCTATATGTGACACTATTACAGCGTAGTTACCATAAGTTTTAGGGTGATATTCTTCTAATAATACATGTCCTAAACCCATGAAAACTACTTTACCATGAGAGTTACTATATGCATTAATTACATAGTCACATGTGTCATCTCCACTAATATATTCTTGTATTATTAAGTTATCTTTGTAAGTACTCGTATTTATGTTTTTTATTATTTCTTTTAGTTCTTCTTCACTACTTACTATGTATACTTTTTTCTTTCCTTTAAAAGAGGCACTTAGGTAGTCTTGTGAGTTAGAGTTATTTGGTTTTAGTACTATGGGATAGTTAAAGTTAATTTTTTTCTCAATGTTATTTCTTTCTTCATATGTGCATATTATTGTTTTAGGGTACTTTAGGTTATATTTTTCACATAGTGTATAGAATTTATCTTTTGTTACAAACTTTTCTAAAAGTGTATAATCTATGAATTTGTTTTCATATATACTAGATAGTATATTTTTATTTTTTATGCATATTTCCATATAGTGGTCGGAACATGGGACTAATATTAGTTTTTTGTATCTTTCTTTTAAGTTAGTGCCTATTTTTAAAAGATTTTCTATACATACTTTTTCTATATCAAAGTTCTTTATTATTTTAATGTCTAGTATTTTACTGTTATAAGAAGTGGGAAGTCTTCTACTACATAAGGAGTATGCATTTGTTTTAAAGAGTTCATAGTAACTTCTTGCTATTCCATAGGCATTTTCATCACTTCCAAGTAATATAAATAAAAAATCTTTTTTCATTTTCCCCCTTTTTTTCAATTTAGACTTGAATATTTAGATATTTTATTGTATACTTTAGAAGTATTACGTTGTTGGCTCCGTAGCTCAGCAGGATAGAGCAACGGCCTTCTAAGCCGTCGGTCGGACGTTCGAATCGTCTCGGAGTCGCCAGTTTAAATATAAAAAACTCTTTTTAGTAAAGAGTTTTTTCTTTTATTAATCGTTAATAGTAAATTCCAAGACTTCTTTGTCGTCTACATAAAATAACACTTTACTAACGTCATAATTCTCAAGTACACTCATACCTATAGTATAGACGACTTCTTCTAAAATGTTCTCATTATATATAGAGTCAAAGATTTTATCATTAAAGTAAAGACTCATAACACCTTCTAGTTCTTCATATTTTTTGAGTTCTGCGTCAGTGCTTAGATAACTACTTAAGTTACTTTGGTATAGTAAGCTACTTTTTAGTTCATTTACGATTACTGTTATTTTTTCAGTATTATCATTATTTACTTTTGTTACTGGTACATAATATGTGTTATCTTCGTCACTTCCAACATAATATATGGTTGTTTTAGTTAGGTTATAAAGGCTATTTATGTCATAGTCATTATTTATTCCAAAACTTCTATCAAGTGGGGTATCTAATAGTTTATGTGAGTAAGGAAGACGAGATAGTATTTCTCCTTCTACTTTTATTACTACTTTTTTTATTTGTTCTTCGCTAGTTAAAGTATATATTATACTACTTATTAGTTTTTCTTCTAGAAAGCTGCTAATACTTAGTAATTCTTTTGAAAAGTCTACAGTTACAGTGTCTTCATTTATGGTAAGACTTAAAACTTTAGTATTTTCTGGGATTATTTGTTTAAAGTTTTTTGGTATTTTATCTTCGTTTTCTTTTCCTTTTATTAGAAGAGATAATTTTTCTTTTAGTTTTTCTTCTAAAGACTCGCTTTTTAATGCTAGTTTTATTTCACTTACATAGTTACTCTTATCAAGTAAGTATACTACACTTAGATTGTCTTCTTCTACGTAAGTAGTATGTTCATCTATATTTATATTAGTTTTAACTGGAAATAAGTATATTAGTAGTGTTACAAGTAATGCACTTGTTGTGACAGCTATTTTTCTTAGGCTGGTTTTTTTTAGCATTAAATCACTTCCCTAGTCTAAATATATTATAAATACTTAAAAAAATGACTATTATTTAGTCATTTTCTAAACTTATTTCACCAAGTTTTAAGAGTTCAATTACTGCTTGTGTGCGAGCTTTTACTTCAAGTTTTTGCATAGCATTGGAGATATGATTTCTCACTGTTTTTTCACTTATACCTAAAAGATTACCTATTTCTTTTGTTGTTTTATTTTTTACAAGAAGTGAAAATACTTCTTTCTCTCTAAGGGTTAAAATACTACTATTCATAAACACCACCACGCTTCCCAGTATTTACCACCTACTGGTAGTTTATGTTTATTTAGAAGTATGGTGTGTATTTTTAGCTTTCAAATTGGACTGTTATATACATTTTTTCTTCATATTCTTCTTGAATACTTCTCATTATTTTATTTGCAAGAGACGCATCATGTTCTTTTGAGTTTATTACTACTTTTATGTTGTCTTTGTTTACTTCTATGTAACTTTTTATTCCAAAGTCATTTAGTAGTTTTTCTTCTAGTTCTTCTTCTTTGGATATGCTTAAATTCAGTAGTTTTAGTTCTTCAAATGCTGTATTTTTTTCTTCAGTGGTTGCCTCATCACTTGATAGTACTTTTTCTAACTCTTCTACTTGCGAAGATACTTCCTCATCTCTATTAGCACGCATGGCGATTAGGACATCTTCTTCACTTACTTTTACATCTACTTCTTTATTTACTTCTTGGGTAACACTTCCACTTAGTATGTCATTTGGCATGGTTACGTAATATACACCTAGGACTAAGACTAAACTTAAAAGTGTTAGAAACCACATACTTTGTTTATTAATCATATAAAATAACCCTCCTACAATATCATATATGTAAAGAGAGTTAATTTTATCACTACAATTTTTTCTTTTTATTTATTTCAAAAAATTCATTTAATCCATATATTAATGCATTTTCTTTATTACTGTTATATAAAGCTAATAAATCAGATTTATTTATGCTTTTAGGAAATACAAGTAATCCTAATTCATTTATATTTATGTAGTATATTGTGTATTCATTATTTTCTTTTTTTATTAAGAAGCCTTTGATGTTACCAGTTAAGTTATTTTGTAAGTATGATTGTATGTTTATAAATAAGTTATAACTCATTACAAATTTTCCATTAGACCCTACATAATACTCTAATTTTTCTTTAAATAGTTCTAATTCACTTTTTAGTCTTTCCTCTTCTTCTATGTCTGGTACTAAGTCATCAGGTAATTCTTCTTCATCTTCTTCTTCAAAGAAATCCTCATCTATTTCTTCATCTATATCCTCATCATCTAGAGAAACTCCGTCCATTAAAAAATCACTAAATGTATTCATTGTAAATGGAGGTGTAAAAAGAATACTATCGTTAAAGTATAACTCGTCCATTTTATTCATGGATTTTTGTGTTAGATAGTTATTTATTATGTTTTTGTTTTTATCAAAGTTAAGTCTATAAGTTCTTGCGTATTCTAAAGGAATACCAAAATATGAAGAAAAGTCTTTGTCTTTTTCTAGTTCAATGTCTTCTACTAATACTTCTTCTCCATGATTATTAAATGAGTATATTTCTGTGTTATAGTCATAATAAAAACCATTGTCATCTGTTTTAGAACAAGTTATTTTAAATGTTTCACTACTTTTAGTTATTATTAAATCTACCACGGTAGTGTTATATAAGAAGTCTTCTTTTTCTGTTTTTGTAAGAAAACCAGCATAATCATTTTCTTTTTTATAAAGTGTAAAACATAATTCTTTATATTCTGGTCTTTCTAGGTTAAATATTATTTTACTACCAGTAGGCGCACATAAAACTCTTTTTTCTTCTTCTAAGTATTTATTACTATGCTTTATTTCTTCATTTAAGTCGATGTCTACAAAATCTAAGTTTTTTGTGATATTTAAAAATAGTCTTTTTAATTCTTGTAGTGACTTTTTGTCCTTTATTTCACTAGGTAAATACTCATATATTGTATCTACAATTTTCTTTATATCCATAAAAATCCCCCATTAGAAAAAACTTAAGGTTTCCCTTAAGCACGAGATGAATATTTTCCATCTGAAGTTGTTATTATTATTTCTTCCCCTGTTTCTATAAATAGTGGAACTTTTACTACGTATCCTGTTTCAATTTTAGCATCTTTTTGAGCTCCACTTGTAGTATTACCTTTAACTGCTTGTTCAGTTTCTACTACTTTATAACTTATTTTTTCAGGTAAGCTAATACCTATAACTTCGTCGTTATAACTCATTACTTCTACTACTAAATCTTCTTTTAAGAATTTAATGTAATCTTCAAGCATACTTTTATTTATTTCTAATTGCTCATAATTAGTGTTATCCATAAATACATAAGTATCCCCTTGATTATATAAGTATTGTAATGCTCTTTTATTTACTTGTGCTTTTTCAATTTTAATTCCTGCGTTAAATGTTATTTCTTGAGTGCTATTTGTTCTTAAGTTTTTTAGTTTTGTTCTTACAAATGCACTTCCTTTACCAGGTTTTACGTGTTGAAACTCAACTACTTGATAGATATTTCCTTCATAGAAAATAGTCATACCATTTTTAATATCATTTACGTTTATCATAATTAATCAGCCTTTCTTTCTTTATGAACTGTTGTTTTGTTGCATCTTGGACAATGTTTTTTTATTTCCATTTTACCTTCAGTATTCTTTTTGTTTTTACTTGTTAGGTAATTGATTTCTTTACATACAGTGCATTGTAATGCTATTCCTTCACGGTTTTCTTTTTTTGCCATTTTTGCACCTCCTTTTAAGTCTAGGTGTATTATACCATACTAATTGTATTTTTGAAAGCATTTTTAAGTACAAAGTGTTTTCTCACAAATTTTCACTTTTCTTTTTTGTTTAGTTAAAACTTATCATATTTTCACCACATAATACCGTTTTTTGGTATTATCTAGTGAAAATCAAGCATTTTTATAACTTAATTGTACTCTCGTTATCCATATTATTTTCTATTATACTCATTAAATAAGCATAATCAGTTGGAAGTAATCCTCCAAATGCTGTAGGAATTTCTCTTATATCTTTTATTATGCCTTTTTTAAGTAAAGTTTCTCTTATTCTTTCTAAGTTACAATCAATTTTATCTGTAAGTGACCAATAAGATATTCCATTTAATTTAACATTACTTTCTTTTATAATTTGTGAAGCGTTTTTAATTTGTTCTTTTTTTATTTCATAAACTTTTTCTAAAGGAATTTCACCTTTTTTAAATGTTCTTATTGCTTCATTAGTACTAAGTGAACTATCAAATTCAGTTATTTGTAAGCCTACACCAGTGGAGTCTTGTAACTTTTTTAAATCAGTTAAACTTCTTTTTATTGCGTCTTCTGTAGTTCCAAATATTAAAGTTTCTCCACCACACACTATATTTTGAAATGTAGTTACATTTATAGTACTTTTTTCTATTTCATCTTTTAGTATTTCTAAAGTTGCTTCTTTACTCATTAAAATACTATTTATTTTTTCCTCACTTACTCCATAATTTTTTGCATATTCTTGTAAAAATGCTACTACACCATCTTTGTATTTATCATATAAATTAGAGGAAGAATCAATAGTTATGTGCATTTGGCTACCTAACGAGTCTATTAATCCAGGAGATTTTTGATTTATTTGAGTTAATACTTCTATTACTTTTTTTCTTCTTTTATCATCTTCTAGGAAAGGCTCATTATATATAAATTCTACTCCTTCTGGTTTATTAATTTTAGCATAATTAAAAACTTCACATATATCTTCTATGCTTATTCCGTATTTTTCCCATATATTATAGTACTCATTATTTTCGTTTTTATCAAAACTTACTATTTCATTAAATAAGTCTACTGCATTTATGACTTTAGAGCCATCATTTAGAGAGTGTGTGTTATTATAATTATTAATAAAATCTATGGAAATAGTGACATATTCTTTTAAAATACTTAATATTTCTTCTTTTGTTTTTCCTTTAAATATAGATTCATTAGAGCCTTTAGTTAGAAGTGAGTGCAGTCTTACATGTTTATTGTTTATTCTTGCAAATTCTAAATCTTTTATTAACTCCTTAGAAAAGTCATATCTATTTTCTCCGCTAGGGAATAATTCATTGATTATACTTTCAGGTTTTAAGCTTCCTATTAATAGGGTATCAAATGAATTTAAATTTTGATTTAATAAAACTAATTCTTCATATAAGTCACTGGCTTTATTTTGGTCTCTTTCTAATGAAGTAAATCTGTGTACAAATTTAAAAATTTCTTCATAGTTATTAGGATATTTATTTTTTATGTATTCTCTTATGTAGCTAAGAGTTTCTTCGCTTTTACTGCTATAAACTCTTTTTATTATTTCTATATCTTCTTTACTTATTAAAGAGCGGGATAACATATTATCTAGTATAGTTTCAGTAGGACTATAGTGGCTTACTAAAGTATCTTGATAAAGTTTAAAGACCTCTTTTTTTGCTTCTTCTAAATTCATATTTTTTAGTTTCTCTATGTTTATATCATTTAATTGTAATTGATTAGAGTTTTTAATAAAATTTAGTAGTTCTTCTATATCTTTTGCTTGTATTATAGATAGTAAGTCTATTTGTTCACTACTTAAGTATCCACCCAAATTGTTAATATCAATATCTAAAGCATAGTTCATATCTTATCTACTCCACTTTAATTATAACTTAAAAGTTCATTTTTTTAAAGTAAATATGTTATTTAATTAACTCTTCTACTATTATGTATATTGCTGTATATGGGTTTGCTTCAGTAGTGCCTAGAACTTTATTGTTACTTAGGTGATATTTTTCGAGTTTTTTGCATTATTTATTGCAGTAATGATTTTGTCTTGTATGATTAAATAAATATTACAATTTTTTTCATACTTTGGATAATATTTTTTTAATTCTTTGATTACACCACTGCTACTAACTACGGCTGTTGAATATTCAAAATGTAGTAGAAACCATAATTCTATACATGGTGTAGAAATTATTGGAATAATGTTATTATCTTTTGCTAGCTTAATAGACTCTTGTATTTGTTTATTTTTACTTGGATATGTATCTGCATCAAATACA
The DNA here is from genome assembly GCA_947630515.1 of uncultured Bacilli bacterium. Lineage (GTDB taxonomy): Bacteria > Bacillota_I > Bacilli_A > RF39 > UBA660 > MGBC139354. Next base: position 4,017 of record CANRHY010000007.1, on the reverse strand, counting down.
CAAAATGCTTTATCTTTTGTTAAATCTAATGATAGACTTTTAGATTTCTCTATAGTTTGCTTTACTAAATTAATAGGGTCTGTTTCATTACCTGGTACTTGCTTAATTATATAGTCTTTTTCTCTTCCAGAAAAATTGTTAAAGTAATTTTTTTCTGTTTTATTTTTTCCCTCATAAGATATTAATATTACTCTTTTTGATTCGCGAACTTTTTTATTTCTTTTTCTATCTTTACTCATAGTTATCTTAAAGTGTCAAAGTTTGCTTGTAAAAATGGAACTGAACCATACCTACCTAATAGATAACCTTTTTCAACATTTTCTGTTTTCCTTACTGGAAAGTCATCTAAAGGATAGATAGTACTAGAACCATCTTTATAATTTTTTTCCGCGAACCAGATTTGGTCTCTACGTAATAGTTCGAGGTCAAGTAAATTAGTATCTTGTGTATTAAATATTAATTGAGCACCATTTTTGTTTATTTCTATATCATTAAATAACCTTACAATATATTTTACAATGTATGGGTGCAAACTCTTATCAAATTCGTCTATTAAAAGCACTTTTCCATTATCTAACACGTCTTTTAGAATTGGTATTAGTGAAAATACCACTTGTGTTCCTCGTGATTCTTCTAAAATATCGAATTCATATTCATCACCATTTATTATGTGTTTAGTACTGACTTTATAATTTGGTTCGTATTCATTATATTTGTTTTCTATAACTTCATATTCAGTTACATTAAAGTCAGCTTTTTCTAAAAAATCTAATGCAAAATTTTTTAATGATTTGTCTTTATCATTATAATACATATTATAAGAATCGTCATTTATTTGTTCATAAGACATAATTATAGCAAGTTTTTCAGTTATAAAATCATAAGCAGGTTTTGTTTTTTCATAATTCCAGTTTGTTGCTGTAGCTAGGAAAAATTTGTTAGAAGTATTTTTTTCTTTTATATCTTTTAGTTTTTTGGCATCTGTTATATTAAATGAATAACTATTAATATTTTTACGATTAAATATTTTTACTGGTCTACCATTTGGGTAGTATGTTAAGTATTCTTCATATATGTTATTTGTATCAGCAACAAAGCCATATACATATCTTATATTTCCATCTATAAATTTTATTTCAAATTCACTTGGTTTATTTATAGAACTTTTATCTAATTTAAATGGTGTGATTGGAAGAACACTATTAGGGTCTAAAAAATTAGAGTTTTTTATCATGCCGCTAATGAGTTGAAGTACTTTAAAGAGATTAGATTTCCCTGATCCATTAGCTCCATAAAAAGCTGAGATTTTCAAAATATTTTCGTTAGATTTATTAATAATATTTTCATTTAATGTTTTATCAGATGATGCCTTCATAGTAAATGTATTTTTATCTTTAAAAGATAAAAAATTAGTTATACTAAATTCTATAAGCATATTATCATCTCCTTTAATATTATTATATACAAATTTTTAAGAAAATCAATAAATTTTATAAATTATTTTTGCTTTTTTGCATATTTTTTGCAAATTTTAAGTTTTAATTATTAATTTTGCTATTTTTTATGTTTATTTGCATATTATTTTTTCTTTTTAATAATATTATTATGGGAGGGTGAGTATGAATAAAAATATTATAAAAGCTTATGCGAGTACACTTACTACAGATAAAGTTATAGAGTTTGGTAAAAAAGAAGGGGTAAATGTTACTGAGGAAGAGGCAGAGTTATTTATTAAGACTATTAGAGAGAACGCAGACTATATACTTGATGGGCATGCACTAGAGGTCTTAGAAAGTAAAAGAGATGAGTTTAGTACTAGCACTTATGAAAAGTTAGTAGAGTTATATAATCAATATAAAAAGTTTATAGATTAATGTAATCTACAAACTCTTTTTTTCTTATCATTTCTATTTCATATTTATATGGAGCCCAGGTGTCTTTTTCATTTCTGTTTATCCATGGAGTTTCTAATATTTTTGGTATGTCATCTAGTCTTTTGTTATAGATAACATTAATTAAGTTATCAAATCCAATAGTTCCGTATCCAAGATTTGCGTGTCTATCTTTGTGTGAAGCAACTGGATTATATGAATCGTTTATGTGTATACATTTTATTTTGTTTATTCCTATTTTTTCGTCAAATTCATCTAAAAACTTGTCTATATCTTTTATGTCTACACCTGAGTCGTTCATATGGCATGTATCTAAACATACAAATACTTTATTTTTTACGTCATCATTTAGTAAGTCTATTATTCCTTTTAAATCATTAATACTACTACCTACTTCAGTTCCTTTTCCACTCATATATTCAAGTAGTAAGTTAACATTTTCTTTATCTTTTAAAGCAATATTAAGGCCATTTGCAATGTTTTTTATTCCCTCTTCTCTAGTTAGGGTTGTGTAACTTCCTGGGTGTAATACTAAGTTTCTTATATCAAGTTCTATACACCTATCTAACTCTTGTTTTAAGAAATCTATATAAAAGTTATATTTTCTTTCATCAGAATTATTTGCTAAGTTTATTATAAATGGAGCATGTACTATGCATTTTTCTTTGTCTATGTTATTTTCTTTCATAAGGCTATGAGCTTTGTCTCTTAGTGTATGGTCTATTGGAAACCTTAATGTACTTTGGTTACTTCCTGTATAAAACATAAATGTATTAGACCCATATGATAAACTTTCTTCTAATACTCCAAGTAATTGTTTATCTTTTAAATAACTTGTGTGACTACCAATATATAGCATGTGTTACCTCTCTTTCTATTAAATTATATCAAATTTACATTGACTAAACCAGTATTTTATGGTAAATTAATAAAGAAGTTTAAGGAGGAAGGCAAAATGGCAAAAAATATATCAAATAGAAAAAATATGAGTGGAAATAATAGACCTTTTTCATTAAAGGCTACTAGAAAAACTCAAAAGGTTAATTTACAAACAGTTACTATTGATGGTAAAAAAGTTAGATTAACAGCTAAAGAAATAAGAAGCCTAGAAAAGTAAGGCTTTTTTATTTTGGTAAAAGAAAACTTCACATTTAGTGAAGTTATTTTTTAGATATCTCTGTCTCTTAAGAATGGTGGTAAATCATCGATGTCGTCTGCTGGTGTTGTTTTATTTACTGAACTTGTTTCTGCATATGGTGTGTATAAAGGAGTTGATTCTTCTTCAAATCCTGTTGCAATTACTGTAACTATTGCCTCATCTGTAAGTGTGTCGTTAATTACAGAACCAAATATAATGTTTATATCAGTGTTAGCTGATTGTCTTATTACTTCTGCAGCATCTTCTGCTTCAAATAATGTAAGACTTGAGCCACCTGTTACGTTTATAATACAGTCAGTTGCTCCATTTATTGTTGTTTCTAGTAATGGACTTGATACTGCTTGTTTTGCTGCTTCTATAGCACGATTTTCACCAAATCCTACACCTATTCCAATAAGAGCTTGACCTCTATTTTCCATTATTGCTTTTACATCTGCGAAGTCTAGGTTGATTAGTCCTGGAACGCTTATTAAATCAGAAATTGATTGTACGCCTAATCTTAATACATTATCAACTTCTTTAAATGCATCAGTCATTGGAGTTGATTTATCTATTAAATCTCTTAATCTATCATTTGGTATTACTACATATGTATCAACGTGTTTCTTTAGTTCGTCTAGTCCTAGTAGTGCATGGTCCATTCTTTTTTTACCTTCAAACTTAAATGGTTTAGTTACTATTGCTACAGTTAAGCAACCTAAGCCTTGCGCAATTTCAGCGATTACTGGGGCAGCACCTGTACCAGTTCCTCCACCTAAACCGCATGTAACGAATACCATATCTGCTCCACGAAGGGCATCTTCTATTTCGTTTCTACTTTCTAGAGCTGCTTCTCTACCTACTTCAGGGTCAGCTCCTGCGCCTAAGCCATCTGTAATAGTTGCGCCTATTTGTAATTTGACATCAGCTAAACTTGTATTTAGTATTTGTAAATCAGTATTAGCTACTATAAATTCTACTCCTTTA
>CANRHY010000006.1 GCA_947630515.1 uncultured Bacilli bacterium | reverse complement strand
GTTCTGCTTTCTGAGGCTAGCGGAACGAACACTGACCCATTTGTGGTCGAGCCAATAAGTAGTGAATGTGCAGGTTTAGATAACTAAATCTGCCTTTTCTTTTGTTTTTTAGTTTTAAACTAATCTATTTGTATGGACTTTTTTTAAGAAATCTAGTAAAATTAAAAGTGGTGATAAGATATTATGAAGACATTATTAAAATATGGAATTGACTTAAGTAATAGTAAACTACTTTCTACAGCGCTTACTCATACATCTTATGCAAATGAGAATGGGGTAGAATCTTATGAAAGACTTGAATTTTTAGGAGACGCAGTATTGGAACTTGTAAGTAGTGATTATATATTTCATACTGATAATGCACCTGAAGGTCAAATGAGTAGGAAAAGAAGTCTTTATGTATGTGAAAATGCATTATATGAATATTCTAAAGAAATAAATTTAAAAGATTATATTAGGGTAGGTAATGGAATTAAAGAACCTAATAAAACAGTAATTGCCGATGTTTTTGAAGCAGTTATTGGTACAATATATTTAGAACTTGGTATAGAAAAGGTTAGATTGTTATTTAATGAATTAATAGTCCCTTATATAGAAAATGATTATGATTTTTTGAAAGATTATAAGAGTACTTTACAAGAACTTGTTCAAACTGAAAAGAAAAGTGTAGAATATATTGTTACAAAAGAGGGAGGACCTGCTCATAAGAAGTATTTTTGTGTAGACGTATTAGTTGATGGTATTGTTTATGGAAAAGGTACTGGAGGAAGTAAAAAAGAAGCTGAACAACATGCAGCTAAGGAAGCAATAAAAAAGTGTGCTTAAGCGAGGTATATTATGTATATAAAGGAAATTAAAATAAATGGGTTTAAAAGTTTTGCAGATAAGATTAATATAGAACTTAATAGAAATTTTACAGGTATAGTAGGCCCGAATGGAAGTGGTAAAAGTAATATAGTGGACGCTTTAAAATGGGTAATGGGGGAACAATCTGTTAAAACTTTAAGAGGGTCAAATAATATGACTGACGTAATTTTTAATGGTTCTCTTTCAAGAAGTCCATCTAGAAGTGCTAGTGTTGAAATAGTGTTAGATAATACTGATAAAACACTTCCAATTGATTATAATGAAGTAGAGATTAAAAGAATAGTATATAAAACTGGAGAAAATGAATATTACATGAATAAAGATAAGGTAAGACTTAAAGATATAACTGATTTATTTATTGATTCTTTTTCTTCAAAAGAATCTCTTAGTATTATACCTCAAGGAAAAATAAGTGAAATATTATCAGGACGCCCAGAAGACAGGAGAGTAATATTTGAAGAAGCTGCAGGAGTAGTAAAGTATAAAAAAAGAAAAGAAGAAGCATTAAGACGTTTAGATAAGACAAATGAAAATATAGAAAAAGTAGATATGATTATAAGTGAATTATATAGGACACTTGAACCTTTAGAAAAAGAAGCATCAAAAGCTAAAACTTATAAAGAAAATAAAGAAAAGTTAGCTTCTTTAGAAATAGCCCTTCTAGCAAAAGATATAGCTACAAGTAGTGAAGAATATAATTTAACTAAAAAAGAAAAAGAAATGTTAAGTGAGAATTTAATTAAAGAAAGTACTACTGATACTTTAGAAAAATCTAATCTTGAATCTCTTAAGTTAAAAAGGACAAAATTAGATACAGAAGTTACTGAAACTAATGCTAGTCTTTTAGAAGAAACCGAAAAGTTAAATAATTTAAATAGTAAAAAAGAATTATTAAAAGAAAGAAGTAAATATGATAAAAATAATCAAGAGGTAACTAAAAGATTATCTATATTAAAAGAAGAAAAATTAAAAGAGTCTTCATTATATAAATCTTTAAAAGAAAAATATGAAGTAAATAATAAATTAATAGAAGAAAGTGATAAGAAGTTAGAAGATTTAAGGAGTGAAGAAAAGGATAAAACAATAGAGAAAAGTATTATAGTAAATGATATTAATGCTAAGACTAAATCTATGTTTGAACTTAATAATAGAAAAGAAATACTTTTATATAATATAGAGAATATGTCTAAAGTACCTAATGCTGTTAAAAGTGTTCTTAATAATCCTAATTTAAGTGGTATTGAAAATAGAATTGCTTCATTAATTAAAACAGAAGAAGCATATAACACAGCAATTGACATAAGTTTAGGAGCTGCTTCTAATTATATAGTAGTGGAAAGTGAAAAAAACGCGAAAGATGCAGTAGAATATTTAAAGAGAAATAAAAGAGGCCGTGCAACCTTTTATCCAATAACTACAATAAAACCTAGAAGTATAGACCCTGAAACTTTAAATTTAATTAAAAATGATATAGGTTTTATTAGTGTTGCAAGTAATTTAGTAGAGTATGATAAAAAATATTATAATGTAATAATGAATACATTAGGTAATATTATAATAACTAAAAATATAGATGCTTCTTTAAGTATAAGTAAGAAAATAAATAATAGATATAGAATAGTATCTTTAGAAGGAGACGTAGTTAATGTAGGCGGGTCTATTACTGGAGGAAGCGCTAGTAGTAATAATGAAATGTATGAAAAGACAGAGTTAGATAAAATAAATAAAGATTTAAAAATTCTAGAAAATGAAATTAGTGTATTAAATGAGAAACTTTCTTCTTGTAATTATAATTTAGATGTAATTAAAGAAATGATAAATAAGACAAGTTTAGAAAAAGTAAAATTAACAGGTGAAAATGAGTTATTAAGTGAAAGTGTTAATGAAAGCAAAAAAAGAGTAGACGAGATAACTGATGAAATTAAGGCTTTAGATGGAGTAAGTGCTGAAACAGAGTTAGATAAAGTATTAGAAGAGTATTATAAAGTAGAAGAGAAAAAGAATAAGATAGAGACTAAATCAAAGGAATTAGAAAAAAGAAGACAAAGTATAATAGAAGAAATAGAAGAAAAAGAAGCAAGTATTAGAAAATTTGATTCTAAGAATAAAGAGTTAACTGAGAAGATTAATGCTTTAGAAGTAAAAGAAGCTAAACTTAATATGACTTTAGATAATTTACTTAATAGATTAAATGAAGAGTATAGTTTAACTTATGAAAGAGCAAGAAATGAGTATTCTTTAAATATAGAAGAAGATACTGCAAGAAGTACTGTTTTAGAGTTAAGACGTATTATAAGAAATTTAGGAGAAGTTAATTTATCTTCAATACAAGAGTATGATAGAATTAATAAGAGATATGAATTTCTTACTTCTCAAAGATTAGATTTAGAGGAAAGTGAAAAGAATTTACTATCTATAATAAATGAAATGGACGATGTTATGATAGATAAATTTGCTACAACTTTTAAGAAAGTTAATATAGAATTTGGTAAAGTATTTAAAGATTTATTTAATGGAGGAGAAGCAAGACTAGAGTTAACTGACCCAACTAATATATTAGAAACTGGTATAGAAATTATTGCAAATCCAGCTGGTAAGAGACCTGGCTCATTAAGTTTATTAAGTGGTGGAGAAAAGACATTAACCGCTATAAGTTTACTTTTTGCTATAATGAACTTAAAAAATGTTCCATTTGTAATACTTGATGAAGTAGAAAGTGCATTAGACGAAGAAAATGTAGATAAATTTGGTAGTTACATTAATACATATAAAGGAAAAACTCAACTTTTAGTAATAACACATAAAAAGAAAACTATGGAATATTTAGATTTATTATATGGTATAACTATGCAAGAAAGTGGAGTAAGTAAATTAGTAAGTGTAAAATTAGAGGATATAAAAAATTAACAGGAATTAATCTGTTAATTTTTTTGTGTTACTGTTATTTAAATTTTCATAAGTATCTTTAATTTTACCTATAATTTCTTTAGTTTGATTAATAGAATTACTTACAAGAATTTCAATATTAGGGTCAAATATATGAAATAGACTAGGATACTTTTTAGAAATTTCGCTAGTACTATATATAGGATTAGTAGTGTAAATTAAGAAACTTTTAAATATATATCTAACAACACCATGAGCATCTATATATGGTATTTTTTCTATTATTTTTGCAGCAATTGTATCATTAGGAATATAATCAAAACTTCCTTTATAAAAAGCATTTCCTTTATTTTTATTAAGATAATTTATAGTCGCGTACTCTATAAATATCTCCATTATTTTAACCTCAAAGTATTATTATAGATATTATTATATTTTCTAGTAACTTCTTCTATATATTCAAAAAACTCTTCTTCAGTTTTAGCAAAAATGTCAGCCTCAGTTATATAATTATAGAAGTCTTTACCTAAATATATAACTTTTCAGTAATAGTCGCACTACAAATATCTGAAGAGTTAGAATCTACTGTAGTATATTTTTTTCCTTCCTTAACTTTTGTGTAGGTAACACTAATTTCATATTCATTATTTTCCATATTTATCTTCCTTCCTTTTTAACTAATTTTTTACCCTCATATTCTTTTAATAAATCATATATATCGTTATACTTTTTAGCAATATTATACATTATTAAAGATAATTCTTTACTAGATTTTATAGTAGAGAGTTTTTCTTCTTCTTTAATAGATGGATATAAAGACATTTCTTCTTCATACATTGCACGTCCATTTTGACTATTTTTTAATTTGTCACTATTAAAAATTAGATAACTTATTTCACTTTTTTTAACATTAGCATTATAATCAACTATATAAGTATTTTCTGTAATTTTAACAAGCGCAATATTATAAAAATCGTATTCATTATTTAAAATACTATCTAAACTTACTTCTATTCCTTTACTTAAAAAATCTTCATATAACTTGAATGTAATACTAGGTTTTAAATTATCACTCATATATTTTTCGCCTCACAGACGTGTATTATATCATACAAGTATTTAATAAGCAAACTATATTTGACTAAATGTAAAAAATAAACTATAATTTTCTTATGGGTGGGTATTTATATGAAATTAGAAGAAATAAAAGATCCAAAATTTTTAAAAAAAATGACTAATGAAGAAATAGAGGCTCTAGCAAAAGAAATAAGAGAGTTTTTAATAGATAAAGTATCAAAAACAGGAGGACATTTATCCAGTAATTTAGGTGTTGTAGAGTTAACTCTTATGTTACATAAAGTATTTGATGCACCTAAAGATAAGATAATATTTGACGTATCTCACCAATGTTATACTCATAAAATCTTAACTGGACGAGCAAGGGACTTTGATAAATTAAGATGCTTTAATGGTTTATCTGGTTTTCAAAAAAGAAGTGAAAGTAAATACGATGTGTATGAGGGAGGTCACTCTTCAACTAGCTTAAGCGCGGCTTTAGGTTTTGCTGTTTCACGTGATTTAAAGAAAGAAAACTATAATATAGTAGCTGTTATAGGAGATGGGTCTATTGGAAATGGGTTATGTTATGAAGCATTAAATCAAATAGGTGAAGAAAAAAGAAAAATGATTATAATACTAAATGATAACAATATGAGTATATCAAAAAATGTAGGCGCAATACATAATCATTTAGATAAAATAAGAAGTAAAAAAAATTATATAGATGCAAAAGATAAAACAAAAAAGGTATTAAATAAAATACCAGTATTAGGAAAATTAATATACAATATAATTAAAATTATAAAAGGTGGTATTAAAAAGATATATATAAAAAATGGTTCAATATTTGAAGATTTTGGACTTCATTATTACGGGCCAATTAATGGACATGATTTAAACGAACTTGAAACTTATTTAACACTTGCAAAAAAACAAAAAGAGCCTGTTATAATACATGTAATTACTGAAAAGGGAAAGGGATATAAATATGCAGAAAATGACACTTTAGGTTTATGGCATGGAGTAGGTCCTTTTGATAAAGTTACAGGAAAATCTCTAAAAAAAGATGACGGTAAAACTTCTTGGAGTGAAGTAATAAGTGATTCGTTAATTAGATTAATGACTAAAAATTTAGTTGTAATAACACCCGCTATGAGTGTGGGAAGCAAGCTTACAAAAATACAAACTTTATATAAAAATAACTTTATAGATGTAGGTATGGCAGAAGAACATGCTTTAGTTCTTGCAAGTTCTTTAGGACTAGACGGAATTATTCCATTTGTGTCAATATATTCAAGTTTTATGCAAAGAGGGTACGACGAAATAGTTCATGATATAGCAAGAATGTCTTCTCATGTAATTATAGGTGTAGATAGGTGTGGTATAGTTGGAGAAGACGGAGAAACCCACCAAGGGGTATTCGATGTAACATTTTTACTACCAATTCCTAATATAATAATATCTGCTCCAAGAAATAGTGTAGAAGCTACAGATTTGTTAAAAACCGCAATGAATGAAAGTTCTCCATTTTTTATAAGATACTCTAAAAAGAAAATAGATTATGTAAAAGAAAAACCAAAATTAATAGAAGTAGGTTCATGGGAACAAGTAACAGATGGCTCTCAAGCAACACTTATAACATATGGGGATTTTGTAGAAGAAATATTACCAGTAGTAAATAAATTAAAAGAAGAAAATATAAGTGTAGAACTTGTAAATGCAAGATTTTTAAAACCAGTAGATACCAAGTATTTAGATAAGATTAAGAAGAAAAATAAAAAAGTGTTTATATATGAAGAAACCATGAAAATAGGTGGTTTAGGTAGTTATTTAAATACACAATATAACATGAACGGAATAATATACGCGATAGAGGATAAATTTTTATTACAGGGTAAAAGAAAAGAAATTTTAAAAAGTCTTGAGTTAGATTCATTATCTATATATAATAAAATAAAGGAAGAAATAAAGAGGAAGTAAATATGTTAGAATATGAAAAAGAGTTATATGAAAAAGGAATAACTTTAATCGCAGGAGTTGATGAAGTAGGAAGAGGACCTTTATTTGGCCCAGTGGTATGCGCTGCTGTAATACTTCCAAAAGATTTTTATAATGAGGGAATTAAAGACTCAAAAAAACTTACTGAGAAAAAAAGAGAAGAAATGTATAAAATAATAGAAGAAAATGCTATTAGTATAGGGATAGGTATAAAAGATGAAAAGGTAATAGACGAAGTAAATATATATGAAGCAACTAAACTTGCTATGAAAGAAGCAATAAATAACTTAAGTGTAAAACCTGAACATGTATTAATAGACGCTGTTAAATTAGATATAAGTATTCCATCTACTTCAATAATAAAAGGAGATGCGTTATCAGAAAGTATAGCAGCAGCTTCTATTATAGCTAAAGTAACAAGAGACCACTTAATATATGAATTAGATAAAATATATCCAGAATATGATTTAAAAAATAATAAAGGTTATGGAACAAAAAAACATATAGAAGCACTTTATAAATATGGACCATCACCAAAACATAGAAAAACATTTAGTCCAGTGAGTGAATTAGTAAAGAATTGATTGACAAGCATAAACTAAAGTGATATTATTAAGTACATAAAGGGAACCCTTCGTGGCGCAATTAAATTAGGAATTTTCCCTAATAGGGCTGCGAACGGTTCCTTTTATTTTATTTTTAAAATTGCTTTAAATTTGTTGACACATATAAACTAAAGTGGTATTATTAAGTACATAAAGGGAACCCTTCGCGGCGCGTGTATTAGAAGAAATTCTAATGTGCTGCGGACGGCTCCTTTTATTTTCTTTTAAAAACTACAATTATTTTATAATTTTCTATTAGCATTATTTTATTGACCCATGTTCTTTTTTCATCTTTAAATACTTTTATGATTTGTCTAATAACTTCTTCGTTTGTTAAAAGTAATTTTGAATTATCTATTATAAAATTAGTACTTTGATTTTTTAAATATTTAATTTTTGCATCAATGTTTCTTTTGCTAGTACCTAATACTCTTTTTAAATCCCAGTATTCCCCTTTAAAATAGTAGTCAGGTGTATGTATATTTTCTGGTTTATTTACTCTTGGAACCATGTAAACAGTAGTATTAAGTATAATACTTAACCATCTGGCTATATTTTCTTCTATATCATCATATTTTATAATAACTTCTTTTCCTTTTTTTATGTATAAGTTAATATTTTTGTCTATAAAATAATTTAGGTCAGTAATTCTTGAAAATGCTGCTCTTTTAATACATTTGTACTCAATAGTTATGTCTACGTATTTTTCTTTATTTTCTATCATTTTTTATCCCTCCTATATACTAATACGAAAAAAATACCCCTAAACGCTTTTTTTCTGTTAAAAAAAACTTAAATTTTACGTGATTTTTACGTAAAGTAGTATGTAAAATTAAAAATATGTAATTGACTTTTAAAAATTATCTTTATTAAAACTATACAAATTGTATTTTTTTTGATATAATTATTCCAAGAGTGAAGAGGTGAGTTATGAAAAAAATATTTAATTTTGTTTTTGTTTCATTATTATTAGTTATAGGAATGACTAATTTAAGTGCAACGTGTGAAGAAGATAAGGAGAATGCTGAGTATATATATTATTATATAGCACCATATATAAAAGACGACAAAGTTAATTTTATTGCTGAAGTCGGAGGGTTAAGTGATAGTATGTATGTTACTATATATAATAGTCTTACAGATGAAACCAATACATATAGGTATGGTGATGAGATTCGTGTTGATGACAGGATAACATACAATTTAGAAAATGTTAATAAAGCATTTAATTATGATATTAAAGTTTATAGTAGTGAATGTTCTTCTGATGAGGTTTTAAGTTCTAAGGAATTTGAATACGATGGTGTTATTAATAAATATATGGATAATGAGGTGTGTTTAGATAGTAATACTATATATAAAAGTGATTTGTGCAATCCTTATACCGATACTAGCAAAATGACAGAAGAAGAATTTGTTAAAAAAGTTAAAGGACAAATAAAATCTTATGATAGAAATGGTAAAGTCTGGGATATTATAAAAAAATATTATTTATTTGTATTAATACCAGTTGTTTTAATAACTTTATTCTTTATAGTAAGAATATTTATAGTAAAAAGGAAACGTAAGTAAGATAGGGAGGTTATGAAATGAAAATATTTAAGAAATTAATGGTTGTTATTTTTTCAGTAGTATTTGTATTTAGTTCGATGACTGTGTTAAGCGCTACTGAAAGTAAAGACAATAATTCTGCTGGATATCCTGGTGAAGATACTTCTGGTGGTAGTTTACCTAGCCAAACTGTGGGCACAAAGACAGGCCCAACAAGCGGTAAGCAATTGTTTGGATCTAATCATGGTGTTATTGGAATAAAGTTTAGTTTAGTTAATAAAGAAACTCTTGACGTGAAGGCATTATATTATATGATGACATTTAATGATAAAGCAACTACAGTGAATACACCTGGCCCTAAAAAAGGAGCAATGAGTACAGCTTTCCATCAAGATTGGTCATATTATCATTTATATAATATGGGAAATAATGCAAATACAAAGGATGGATATCCTAGAGCTGTTTGTGGTTTAATTAAAAATGGAAAATATACTAATGATTGTGTTCAATTACCAGAAAGCGATGGCTTTACGACAATTGATGGTATTAGAGTTGGAGTTAAATATAATGCTGCAGATATATATGGAACTCCCGGTTCTTCCCTAGGCTTTCCTAATCCTGCAAATTCTAAACTTGCAGCTTGGATGAGAGGTGAAGATACTTGGCTTAATGATAAACATGATTTTAATGGAACTAAATGGTATCATACTTATGAAATGCTAATGAATTTGGATGTTTGTAATATTGAAGAATTTAAAACTGATTTAAAAACAGATCATTGTACTTCTGTTAGAACATTATATGATGCAATATATGATGCTGATAAAAAAGATAATATTGGTTTAAAGAATTACGTTATAATAGCTGAGCCTATTTGGGCGTTAGACTATATTCCAAGTAAAAATAAAAGCGGTGATGCTAATAAGTGGATGTTTTCAACACTAAAAGGTTTGGCTTCATATTTTGTTAATACTGGTATGGAAAGAGTTGGTGCCACTACTTATTTAGATAACTGGGTAAATTTCTTTTATACTACAGGAACACATGGTACATCTTTAATGCCTAAAGCATTACAAAGTACTAGAGGATATAAAGGAAGACCTGTTCAAGATTCTTCATTTTGGACTGAACTTGCAGACCCTAGATATGGCGAAAACTATAATATATGGGATTTTGACTCTTTAATGAAAGATGGTAATACATGTACAAGAGAAGATACTGATAAAGATGGAATAGATGATAAGTTTTATGACAAGAATGGAAACGAAGTATCTACTTTAGAAGAATGGGAAAATTCATGTGCTTGTCAAATAAGTTCAGATAGTAAGTATTATGATAAAGAAGGTAAAGAACTTCCTGATCGTAATGCTTGGGTAGGTGAGTGTATATGCCAAAAAATAAGTGAAGATGAATGTTATATACAATATCCTGATGACCCAACTGAATGTGATGGTCCAGAATGGAAAAAAGTATGTGATAAGGGTGACAAATGTGAGCCAGAACCTATAACATCAGAAGATCAAGATGGTAATCCTGGAATGCCTAATAGTTGTTCTAAGGAAGGAACTGAAGGTACTATAAAAGACCCAGCAATGTGTAATATTTTAGCTAATACTACAGAATCTTATAAAACAGAATATGGTAATAGTTATTGTGCTGTTTATTGTAGAGAAAATATAAAATTTGAATTTATGGATAAAGAAACAGTAATTGCTGGTATGTCATTTACTCATAAACTTACAAGTGATAAATTTAATGAAAGTAATTTAAGTTTAGTTACTAAGACTACTAGAGAATGTGGTGCTGAAATTAATTATGATGGATGGAAGAGTGATTATGATTCATCTAATAATAGTGTAAGATCAGATTATACAACTATGATTAATGCAAAAGCTGCATATGATAGTGCTGATCCAGCAGATCCTGATAGTGTGGCAGCTGCTAGAGAAGCTTATGATAATGCAGTAAGTGCTTATAATAAAAGTTTGGATTATAGAGATACTCTTTTATATCAAATACAAGATTGTAATATGTTAACTGATAAAGAAACAACAGACGCTAGTATGAAAGCATTTTATAATAAACCAAGTTCTTATGAAACTTCAGCTGGTACTCATTCTACAAGTGCTGAATTAAAAACTTATAATAAAGTAGTTGAGTATGATGGGGAAAAAGCTATAAAGATTAATATTACTTATGATGAAAATGAAAAGTTTAAGATGAACTTCCCTATAAAGGTTAAAACTGAGTATTCTAGTCCTGAAGTTACTAAAACAAGTTATTATGAATCTAATGAATGGGAAGACTACTGTGGTGAATGTTTAGGAGATCCTAATGAAGGAGAATATCAAACTGAGACAGCAAGTTATTATACTTGTAGTAATGGAAGTTGTTCATCTACTACATTAAATGTTCCAAGTAATAAGTTTGTTGATATTAAAGTTTATATAGAGAGTATTACTTATCAATCACAAGATTTGTATACTGAAGTGTATTCTGGAGATTTATATGCAACTAATTGTACAAATTCAGAGGGAAGATATTGTTTACCAATGAATCCTAAATCATGGCCTACAGATTTAGCAAGAGAGACAGGAGACTATGATATTAATGTTACATATGATGTTCCAGGACAAGATAGACCTATATCTTTAGGTAAGGGTACATTTAAATGTGCATATCATGTTGTAAATGATTTAACTAATTATACTTGTGATGATGGAGAACCAACTCATTTATGTTATGAATGTGATGGTGGAGTATGTGATGAGACAAGTGATAATGGATCTGATTTTGGTGTATATTTTAGAAGTATTGATTTAAATGATATATTCCCTAATAATAGAAAGATTGGTTATAACTGGAATACAAAAAATGCTGGAGACATTATTGCTGAAATTGAAAAATTAGGAGATAGAATATGGACTGATAAAAAGCCTAAGTATTCAATTACTTTAACACCTTCAGTTATTAACAAAATAAAAGATTATAATAAAGGAAATGGATATTTAGATTATTCTATTTCTTGTAATGAAGATCTTAGTTGTACTAGCAGTTTTATAAATAAAAAATTAAAGGAATTTGGTGGAACAGTAGTAAAAGAAAATGTTTCTAGTATAAATGATTTGTTTCATTATAAAAAGTTGAGGTGATTAGATGAAAGAGGCATTTTGGGCGTACTTATTAATAGGACTTGGACTATTAATAATAGTAATAATGATATTAGTTCAAGATTTGACAGGAACAGGGGAAGAGGACTACTATTTGACAAAAGAAGTAATGGAAGCAGCAATGATTGATTCTATAGACTATGGAGTATATAGACAATATGGTGATATAAGAATAGTAGAAGAAAAATTTGTTGAAAACTTTACAAGAAGATTTGCTGATAGTGTTAATTCTTCAAAGACATATACATTAGAATTTTATGATATATATGAAAATCCACCAAAAGCTACTGTAAGAGTTAAGACCGCTACTAATGAATACAAAGTAACAGCTGATAGTGATAGTATGGACTTTGATATTGTAACAGTTTTAAGTGGTATATTAGAAACAAAGTATGAACAAGTAAGTAAAACAGAATAGAAAGCTATTCTGTTTTTTTTAAAATTTGTATACTAAATTTGTTAAAAAATTCATATTAAAATGGTTAAAATTTGTATACTAAATTGCTGAATTTAGCGATATTATTGCAAAAGATCCTGAGAGTGGAATATATATTTTTCCTATAACAAATTTAAGAGTATAAGAATATTAAAAAAGTTAAGCAAAGGTTTTGTTTAACTTTTTAAATGATTTTTTAATTGTTAATTGATTTTATATGTATTTTGTTTTATAATGTTATAGTAAGGATAGGAGGAGTTTATGAAGAATTTAATGATTTCTTTGAAAAGGTTTTTAAGTAATAAGAATACTATTACAATTATTTGTGGTATAGCGGCAGTACTTGTTATTTGGTTTGGTTATAGTTATAGAATTAATCAAGCAACAAGACCAGTTACTGTACCATATGCTAAAGTTGAGATACAACCTAGAACTCAAATTACTGAGGATATGATAGGTTATATTGAAATACCTAGTTCAATGCTTCAAAGCAACACAATGAGGAATGTAAATGATATAGTTGGTAAGTATGCTAACTATAATACTATGATTCCTGCTGGTAGTTTATTTTATGATAGTACTATAG
The DNA here is from genome assembly GCA_947630515.1 of uncultured Bacilli bacterium. Lineage (GTDB taxonomy): Bacteria > Bacillota_I > Bacilli_A > RF39 > UBA660 > MGBC139354. The sequence continues at coordinate 4,722 of CANRHY010000006.1, read as the reverse complement.
TTACTTGGGCTGAAATGCCAGATTCAGCATTTGAAAATATTCCTACTGGATATACAGTTGTTAGTTTAAATGTTGATACTGAAAGTACTTATGGTAACTCAATTTTTCCAGGAAACTATATAGACTTATATTATGTTGCGCATGATGAAACTGGTAAATTACTTTTAGGTAAGTTAATTGAAAGTATTGAAGTTTTAGCAGTAAAAGATTCAAGTGGTAATCATGTATTTGAAAATAGTTCTCAAATGGGAACACCATCTAGTTTGATATTTGCTGTTCCAGAAGATATGCATTTACTTTTAAGAAAAGCATCATATTTAAGCGGAGAAATTATACCTGTTCCAAGAAACAAAGAATATAGTGAAAATCCAAGTGCTACTGTAGTAAGTAGTGAATACTTAGAGAGTTTCATATTAAGTCAAACAGTAATACTTCCAGATCAAAGTTCTGGTGGAAGTGGTAATGTTGGTACTATAAATTAATAAAAAAAGATAAAAAGGAGTTAAATTATGGATAACACAATATTTGATCAAATTGATTTTGGCCCTTTGAAAGAATTTTTGGATAACGATGATATTACAGACGTATCTTATTCTAATGGTGGTATGGTATGGCTTAAAACATTAAGTCAAGGTGTTTTTAGAGTAGATAGACCAGAAATTAATAATGAACTTATGGAAAAAATTGCTTTCCAATGTTCTAATGTTATGGGCAAAACATTTAATATGGCACATCCATTTCTTGATGCTGAAAGTGCTGAGTTACGTCTTAACTTTGTACATGATAGTATAGCTACAAATGGAATAGCGTGTGTTATTCGTAAGACTCCAGCTAAGATTAGACTTAATAAAGAAAAACTTATTAATGAAAATTATGTATCACTTCCACTTCATGATTTTCTATTTAAATGTGTTGAAGGACACTGCAATATAATAGTTAGTGGTGAAACTGGTAGTGGTAAAACTGAACTTGTTAAATATTTAGCAAGTCATACTAAAGAAAATGAAAAAATAATAACAATAGAAGATACACTAGAACTTCACTTAGATAGAATATTTCCTCATAGAGATATAGTTGCAATGAAGACAAATAATATAGCCAGCTATAGTGAAGTGCTAGTTACTTGTATGAGACAAAATCCAAGATGGATTTTATTATCTGAGGTTCGTAGTGCAGAAGCAGTTACTGCTGTTCGTAACTCAATCAGTAGTGGACACAATATATTATCTACAATTCACTCAGATAAAGCTAGTGGTATTCCAATGCGTCTTTATAGTTTGCTTGAAACTAATTTGGATGTTGATCAATTCTTGAAAAGTATACATAGATATATACATTTAGGTATACATGTAAAAGGATATATGTCTAAGCAATATGGAAGATTTCAAAGAGAGATAGTTGAAGTATGTGAGTTTTATGTAGATGATGAAACAAATGAAGCAAAATCAAATGTAATATATTCTAAAAGTATGAATGGTGTAGAAGTATATCATAATCCATCAGCACATTTACTTGATTATTTAGATGCTCAAGGAATATATTTACCAAGAGAAACTTTTGTTAAAGAAGAAGAACAAATGAAAGAAGCTGTTGTAGAAGCAGTTTAAAATATAAAAAGTGAGGTGAATGAGTAGATATGTATATAGAAATGGTGATATTTTCTCTTATAGTATTATTTATAATATTATATAGAAAAAATAAAGGAGAAAAATTTTATAAATACATTTCTACAGGTATAACTGATATTTATAATAAATATGCTCCGTATTCATTTAAAGTAGTTAGAGAAAAAACTAAAGAATTAGGGCAAGAATATACACCAAGACAATATTTAATTCAAATAGCTATTTTTGCGGGTGGAGCTGCTATTATATCTTATCTATACTTTTATAGTATAATTATTTCGATAATTTATGCAGTTATAGCTGTAATGTTTATACCATATTTAGCTTATTTAAGATGTAATAAGGTATATAGTGAGTTTATATTTGAACAAATTCAAGTATATTCTACAAACGTAATAATGGAATTTAATACTACTCAATCTTTTGTTAAGTCACTTGAGGGTGTAAGAGATAGTGGAGTCTTAGAAGATCCAGTTTTAGCAGATGTTAAAGAAATGATAAGTATAGCTTATGCTAGTAGTACAATAGATGATGCTATTACATATTTTAATGGTAAGTATGATTTTTATGTAATTAGAAATATGCATCAATTGTTCTTACAAATTACTAAAGAGGGTTCAAAAGATTCAGGTGAAGCTCTTGAAGGAATGCTACAAGATATTGATATGTTAGTTGAAAGTGTTTATAGAGATAGAATAGATAGACAAAACTTCCATAAGCAATTCTTAACATTTGGTGTTGCTCTTTATTTCTTAGTAGCTTTGGTACAATATTTGCTTGGTAATGAAAGTTATTTAGCTCTTATTGAAATATGGTATGTACAAATACTCTTACATGGTGTAATAATAATAAATACTTATTTCCTTATTAGTGGGGAAAAATATTATAATGAGGATGTGGGTGCCGAATGATGTGGGAAATTGCAATTGTTGGAATATTACTTATGGTTATACTTTTTTCGCAGGGTATGATTGATGGTAATAAATTTATTAAAGATAATGAAAAAGTGTTTCAACTTTTAAGAGAAGATGATTATGATTTTCTAGTTTCGGCTAGATATGGAGATCAAGTTGATGCTAATGTTTTATATGAAAAAAGAGTTAAAAACGGACTTTTAGTGTTATTAATTCTTGTTGTAGTATTTATTGGTAGTTTAAATTTTGTTAACTTGATAGTATGTTTTATAGTAGCATATTTAATATTTAAATCAGGTTATAGTAATTTGAAAACTTATTATAAAAAACATTTACATGAAATAGATTTATTATTACCATATTATTTAAAAAGTTTGGAAATATTAATTCAACACTATACTGTTCCAGTAGCGCTTTCTAAAAGTATAGATCAAGCACCTGCTATATTTAAAGAAGGTCTTAGAGAGTTAATTGCTAGTATTAATGCTGGTGACTCAACAATTGACCCTTATATGGCGTTTGCTATTAAATATCCTGTAAGAGATTCTATGAGAATGATGAGACTTCTTTATAGGTTAGGTTTAGGTAATCAAGAAAGAAAGCAAGATCAATTAATAGTATTTTCTAGAACTATAAGTAATTTACAAGCTAAGAGTAGAGATACTAAATATAAAGAAAGACTTGAAAGAATGGAAAAGAAAACAATGGTTATGTTATCAACAACTGGTGTTGGTGTTATGATAATTTTGTTACTTGCAATTTTAAGAATGTTTCAAGCTGGATAGTATAAAGCTTCTGTTATTCAGAAGTTTTTTTAATTATAAAAAAACGAACAAATATATTGACAAACATATATATTTATAGTATGATTAATTTACTGGGAGATTTAAGAAAAAAATAAAATAAGGAGGTATTGAAAAATGAATGAAATAATTGAGAAAGAAAAAGTAGAAAATTTAATTTATGAAATAAGGGGTAAACAAGTAATGCTAGATTCAGATTTAGCAGCATTATATCAAGTGGAAACAAAAAGAATTAACGAAGCTGTTAAAAGAAATCAAGATAAGTTTCCAGAAAGATTTAGTTTTGTATTAACAAGTGAAGAGTGGGGTTTTCTAAGGTCACAATTTGTGACCTTAGAAAATAACAACATTAGTACTCGCGGAGGACGTAGGTATAATTATAGGGTTTTTACAGAAGAAGGTGTAGCTATGCTTGCAACTGTTTTAAAATCTGATATTGCTACTAAAGTGAGTATTGCTATTATGGACGCTTTTGTATTTATGCGTAAATATATTTCAAATGATTTAATTATACAAAAACAAATAATAAATAATAGTGTGAAAATCGAAAAAAATACTAACGATATTAAATTGTTGCAAGAATTATTTAATGGATTAGAAGAAAAAAAGAAAGTAAATGAAATTTATTTTAATGGGCAAATATATGATGCGTATTCTAAAATATTAGATATATTTAAAAGTGCTAACGAGTCTTTAATAGTAATAGATAGTTATGCAGATAGTACAATATTAGATATGGTAAAAAGATTAAAAGTAAAAGTAAGTATAATAACTAGAAAAAATAAATTATTAACTGAACGAGATATAAAAGCATATAATCAACAATGTAATAATTTATCAGTATATTATAATAATACCTTTCATGATAGGTATTTTATTATTGATAACTCTGTGGTTTATCACTGTGGAGCTAGTATAAATAGAATAGGACATAAGACGTTTTCAATTAATTTAATTCAAGATGATGATGTCAAAAGATTATTAATAGAAAAAATTAATACAATAATTAAAAAATAATTTTATAAAAAATTGAAATTTGAGGTCGCAATATGCGACCTCAAAAACGTATATATAAATTTGTAATAAAAGATACTAATAAGTTAAAAAATGTTTAAATTTTTATAATATGTCAAAATCTTTTACAAAATTTTACATTTTTTTTTATAATACTTGATAATTATTTGCGTTTAAAGTATAATAATAATTGTAATAATAATAAGAGGAGGATGATAATTTATGAAAGAAGCTACAGGTGAATTAAATATGACAGTTATCACTGTTATAGCTATAGCAGCTGTTGCAGCATTATTCTATGCATTTGTTTGGCCAATGATTCAAAGAACTATAGCTGATAGAACTTGCTCAACATATGGTACTGGG
>CANRHY010000005.1 GCA_947630515.1 uncultured Bacilli bacterium | reverse complement strand
ATCAGAGGCTTCCAACCTATTATAGGTTCAGCCAAGGAAGATGGGCCAACTAATCACTCTGGTACTAATGATACCATACATTTACTGTTTTGTCCACAAAAAAATGATTAGTTGCCATAGAAGGCTTCCAACTTATTATAAGTTCAGCCATGGGTATGGACCAACTAATCACTCTGGTACTAATAATACCATAATTATACTAATTTGTAAACACTAACTTATCTTTAACATTTCAAGTCTTAATTTATCAGCTATCGTAACAATAAATTCAGAATTAGTAGGTTTTGCTTTATCTATATCCACAGAATGACCAAAAATTTCTTCCATTAAATCCCAGTCCCCTCTATTCCAGCTAACTTCTATCGCATGCCTAATTGCTCTTTCAACTCTAGTTACAGATGTATTATACTTGCCTCCTATTTCAGGATACAATTCCTTTGTTATTCCTCCTATCAAAGATGGGTTATCATAAACCATATTAATCGCATCTCTTATATATTGATATCCTTTTATATGAGATGGTATACCTAACTCATGAAGAATTTTTGTAATTTGTATTTGAAGATTATTAGATTGTAAATTTAAAATCTTACTCTTAGGCCTTTCATTTGTTATATCTAACATTCTTTTCTCTAATTCCTTTAAATCAAACGGCTTAAGAACAAAATACTTAACACCATACTCACTTATATTTCTTATAGTTTCTTGCTCATTATAGCTAGTAACAACAATTATATTAATTGGAATCTTTTTCTCTTTAACATTTTCAAGAACATAAATTCCATCTTTTTTAGGCATAATTAAATCTAATAAAACAACGTCTATGTCCTTATACCCATCTCTTATTTGTATCCAAGCCTCTTCCCCATCATGAGCTTCATATTGAACCTCAAAATTCTTATTACTACTAAAAAACTCCTTAAGCATTTCACACATTGCTATATTGTCATCGACAATCATAACTCTTTTTTTCATATCTTTTCTCCTTACTTTAATATTATATAATAGGTATTATATAATACTCTAGAGCAAAAAAGTTCTAACTTTGTCTAAAATTGTCGATTTTTGTCATTAAATGTCGATTTTGATATCAAAACTTTAAAAAAAAGACACTTAAGTCTTTTAATTTATCACTTTTAAAATATTTTTAATAACTTCTATATTTGTACTATTTTTTCCAAGAATAACACCATCAGTAATTTTAATCACATCTTTAATATTATCTAATGTAACACCTCCACCATACAAAAATGGAACATCTTTATCAAAATTCTTTTTCATATAAGATTTAACAAAATTTCTTACATATTCTATATTTTTTAAATCTACATTACCACTTTCTATACGATCTGCTGGCTCAAAAGAAATAATTAAGTGTTCTAAAGATTCCAAATCTATACCTTTTAAATAAAACCTTAATTCTTTTTTTAAAGTACTAACTTTACCATCATGCATAAGACAAAGTATAGTATTAAAACCACTACTTAAACTCTTAAATAATTTATCTTTCACTTCTTCATAAAAATCAAGTTGTAGCGTTAATCTTTCAGGGTGTCCGACCAAAGTGTAAGTAACTCCTAAATCTTTAAGTAACTCAAGTGATGTTTCCCCAGTATACGCGCCGTAATTATAACTATAAAAGTTTTGTGCTCCTAACAAAATATTAGTATTCTTAAATAAAGAAATATATGCAATATTAGGAAGTACTACTAAATTTTTATATGAAATACCCTTTAAACTATCAATATAATTTAACATTTCATCATAACTTAAATAACTTTTATTATTAAGTACTATTAATTTATTATCCTCTTCATTCATAATCTCTAGTGGCTTTAACACATTACCTTCAATATATTCTAAACTTGCTCCTCCACCAGTAGACTTAAAATATGCTTTAAAATTATATTTATTAGACGCACTAACTGTATCTCCACCACACACAACTACTTTATATTTATCCCTACCTAAATAATCAAAAATTTTCTTAGTACCATTTTCATAAGCTTCTTCTTCATATTTTCCCATAGTGCCATTTAACAAAATTAATTTAGATTTATCTAACTTACTTGTAAACATTTCTATTGTTTTAGGTCCTATATCTAAAATATGCTCTGCTTTTTCAATATGATTTAAATCTTTCACTCCATTTTCAGTTACAACGTCTACCGGTAATATTATCTTTTTAGTATCTAGTAATTCTTTTAGTTCTTCTTTATTTTCCACTTCCACAAAAGTAGAGCCAACATCCACTCCACTAACTTTCAAAAAACTAGCGCACATTGCCCCACCTATTAAAAATAGTGAAGTAGAACTCATTAAATTTTTAATTAACTTAATCTTATCACTAACCTTAGCCCCACCTAAAATAATTATCTTGTCTTCACTCTTTATTTTATCTAATTCTGTAACTTCTTTTAACACTAAAAATCCAACAGCATGAGGTAAATACTTACTAATTCCATAAGTTGATGCATGTGCCCTATGAGAACTACCAAAAGCATCTAAAACAAAAACATCTCCTAAACCTGCCCAATATTTAGATAGTTTTTCGTCACAACCACTTTCTAAATTATTAGGATAATCCATAAATCTAGTATTTTCTAGAAGCAATATTTCTTTAGGTTTCAAATTAGATACCAAACTTTCTAATTCTTTTCCCTTTAAATTTTCACTAAACTTAATAGGCATCTTTAACAATTTTTCTAACTCTTCCTTAACTAGAAACAATGTATTTTTTAAATCTTCCTTAGTTTTTACTTTACCTAAATGTGACATAATAATTATTTTAGCATTATTTGTAATTAAATACTTTATAGTCTCTAAACTTTCTACTATTCTATTATTATCAACAACTTTTCCATCTTTAATTGGAACATTTAAGTCTAACCTTAATATTACAGTTTTATTTTCTACATTTAAATCAGTTATCGTTTTCATACTTTCACCTATAATTTCATCTATAAATATTATACTATTTATTTTAACCTTTTCATACAAAGTATATAACTTTTTAACACTTAATTAACAAAAAGATTATCTTTATAATTTTAATTACTATTTAGATTTTATCTATAATACCTTACCAATTCATCCTTAGCAACTAACTTTTTAATAGAAATAATTTCATCTTTTAGTCTATTATCACTATCAAGTGCAAAAAATTCATTAAATTGATATGGCACGTACCTGTGTAACTTACTATCATAAATCATTCTTGGTACTCTTTCAATAGCATGATATCCTAGGTAAGAAACTAAAATTTCCTTTAAAAGCATCAAAAGTGAAGACTCATTTTTTTCAATTTTAATGTTACTATTAATTGCATATTCTAGATTATCTCCTAAGAAACAATTTCTAAAAAATGAAAGTAATTCAACTTCTAAAATATCAAATAGATTTATAGTATAGTTGTTTTCTTGATTATATTTTAAGTCTTTTAAAGAAAATTCTAACATTCGAGATATATCTAATAACATCTTTCTATTTGTCACCTTTTCACAAAATCCAACATTTAAATAATTATAATACTTTTTAAATATTCCTAAATATTTATCAGTTAGACCATTAGTAGCACCATGTCCAAATGTTAAAGGGTAATCAAATTCAATAATTTCTCCAACCTTATTTAAATATCCCACAAAATGTGGATATTTTATACTCCATATATCAAGAATATTATCATTTATAACTTCTTTTCTAAAAGGTAATGTCATACTATTGCCTCCTTAATTTTTATATTATACATTATTTCTTTTAAAAGAAAAAGCCCAAAATTAGGCTTACTTACACCAATGTAACATAGTTCTAATCATTTGAGCAGTATACCCCCACTCATTGTCATACCAAGCAGAAACCTTAACTATAGAACCAACTTCCATATCGATAACTTTAGTTAAAAGACCATCTACTATAGCCCCACTTGTAGTTCCTATAATATCACTACTTACTAAAGGTACATTTACTATTTTTAAAGTATCACTTTGATTATTTTTAAACATTTCATTTATTTTTTTCACTTCTACTTTTTCTTTTAAAATAACAGTTAAATCAACTAAAGAACCATCAGCAACAGGAACTCTATAAGCAATACCATCAAGTTTACCTTCCAAACTTTTTATTACTTTTCCTATTTGAGAAGCAGCTCCAGTACTTGTTGGAATTATATTAATGCTAGCAGCTCTTCCGCGACGAGATTCAATTCCCTTCTTATGTGGAATATCCAAAGTCTCTTGGTCATTTGTAATCGCATGTACAGTACACATAAAACCACTTACTACTTTATAATTTTTATCTAATAAATTAAGAACAGGCGCTAAAGCATTAGTAGTACAAGAAGCACAACTTATTATTTTATCTTCACTTGATAAATCTTCTTCATTAACACCAAACACTATAGTTTTTGTATCATCTTTTGCTGGTGCACTTATTATTACCCTTTTAGCTCCTGCCTCTATATGAGCCATACATTTTTCTTTGCTAGTAAAAACTCCAGTACACTCAAGAACAATATCTACATCTAATTCCTTCCAAGATAAATTTTTAGGGTCACTTTCACTAAAAACCTTAATACTTTTACCATCTATTTCAATCTTTTTATCTTCATATCCAACTTTATTATTAACTACCCTATGAACAGAATCATATTTATATAAATAAGCTAATGATAACGAATCTGTTAAATCATTAATTGCCACAACCTCTACATTTGGTATAACATTTAATTGCCTTAAAGCACACCTTCCTATTCTTCCAAAACCATTAATTGCTACTTTTATCATCTTTTTCCTCCTATTCAAAATAACTTCCACCAACAAACTCTCTAATTAAAGCCGTTTCAGGGAGTACGCTTTCTGGTATATCTAAAAAATATTTCAAAAATGTCATAATTCTTAAAGCCTCTTTATATCCATCACTCTTTATATCAATACTTTGAAGTATTGGCATAGCATAAGTTTTTAAAACCCCAAGTTCATATATTAAGGCTGTATTAAGCACTTTATCTGCTTCTTTCTGATAAGGAAAGATATATTTTTCTTCACTTCTTCTAACGCCTTTCCAATTATTCAAAGTATCACTTGCAGAATATCCTCTAGTTCTATAATCTCTTACAAGTCTTCTTATAAGCCTTAAATCTACAGTAGAAATATGATTATGCTTGTCAAGTCCTAAAGGAGTAAAAGGACTTATATATATTTTATATTTATTTTCTCTATTTATACTTTTTGTTAACTCTTCATTTAAAGTATGTAACCCCTCTATTATAATTAAATCTCTATTTGTAAGAACAATACTTTCATGAATATATTCTTTTTCTCCAGTTATAAAATTATAAGTTGGTAACTTAACTGGCTCTTTATTAAGAAGCTTAGTTAAACACTCATTGAATAACTTTACATCTATTGCTTCCAAAATATCATACTCATACTCTCCCTTATCATTTTTAGGAGTTTCACTTCTATTTTTAAAATAATCATCTGTTGAAATAACAAAAGGATTAATTCCCTTACTCTTTAAATATAATGCTAACTTTCTTGAAGTAGTTGTCTTTCCACTAGAAGATGGACCTGCAATCAAAACAAGTTTTATCTTACCTAAATTTTTTTCTATATAATTTGCAATCTCACTAATATCCTCATTTTGTCTTATTTCATTTAACTCTACAAATTCCTTTATCTTTCCATTAATAACTATATTATTGACATCACACACATATCTAACATTAAGCATACTAGCCCACTTACCATAATTATTAAATACCTCTAAAACATTATCTAAATGCGTAAATGGGGGAATTTTACCATCATATGTAGTAGGATATTGAAGCATTATTCCACCATCTTTAGTTAAAGTTAAATCAAAATACTTAAGAATACCCGTTCTTGTTGGCATTAAACTATAAAAATAATTATAATAATCAAGCATAGTATACAAAGTTACAGTATCGCTAGTCATTTGAGTATAATTTAAAACCTTCTCAGTTTCTTCCATACTATTAAAATACTTAATTGCTTCTTTTCTACTAGCAGTAATTTTCCCAATTTTTAAATCTTTATTAGATAATTCTGTCATCTTTGCTTTTATATCACTAACAACTTTTTCATTAACGTTCATTTGAAGTCTTGTATAAATTCCTTTATCTAAAGAATGCTTTAACTCTACTTTAGTATTACCATATAGTTCCCTAATAGCTGTTACATACAAAAATTTAAGACCACTTCTATATATCTTAGAACCTAACCTTTCATTAGTTTTAATAAATTTAATAAAAGTATCTTCTTTTAAAACATAACTAAGCTCGACTATCTCGTTATTTATTAAAGCAGCAATAATAGAATCATAATCTACATTTAAAGATTTAACAACCTCTTCTATAGTACTACCGCTTTTTATAACCAATCTTTGCTCATTATTTATATTTACAACAATCGTATCTTTCATTTAATTCACCCTTTATTCTATATATATTCTATCACAATTTTATAATTTCTTCTATTTTTTGTATAAAATTTTTATTTTTTCGTAAATATAATTATAGGTGAAAAAAATATGATAATTCCAACTATATTAGAAAAAGAAAATGGGAAAGAAGTTGCTTATGATATTTATAGCAGATTAATTAAAGACAGAATTATATTTTTAAGTGGAGAAATAACAGATGAAGTAGCAAATTTAATAGTAGGAGAACTTCTATTTTTAAATAGTCAAAGTAAAGATGATATATATTTGTATATTAATAGTCCAGGTGGCAGTGTGACTGCTGGAATGGCTATTTATGATACAATGAATTACATAGATGCAGACGTATCAACTATATGTATAGGTATGTGTGCCTCTATGGCTGCATTTTTACTATCAAGTGGAAAAAAAGGAAAAAGAATTGCATTAAAAAACAGTGAAATTATGATTCACCAACCTCTTGGTGGAGCCGAAGGACAAGCTACAGAAATAAAAATTGCTGCTGAAAGAATACTAAAACTTAAGAAAAAACTTAATAATCTACTTGCAGAAAACACAGGTAAAACCTACAAAAAAATATGTAAAGACACAGAAAGAGACCATTTCCTAGACGCCTATGAAGCACTTGAATATGGTCTCATTGATAAAGTAATAGACAAATAACTCACTAATTTTGTGTTAAAGAAAGTATACTAACTTCCCTTTTATCTTTTTTATAAAATAAGAAAGCATCTTTTATTAACTCTACAGAAGTAATATGTGTACTCTCAAGTGGCAAAAATTCACTTGAATCAATCATTTCATGAAAACTATCATTAACGTAATCTAACATTTGAGGAGATAATAACTCCAAAAGAGTTCTTAATTTAATTTGTCTTATTAGTCCAGTTACATAATGAGATTTATCTAAATAATAAGTATCTTCTATTGAAAGAATACGACTAATTTCACTACCAATTTGTTTTAATAAAAATCTATCATAATAAAATTTTAAATATTCAATATCTATTGGTAAACTTTCTAAATAAACTCTACTTGTAATATATCTTTCTTTATTATTTAAATTTACTATATCCAAATTAGTACTTTTCTCTTTGTAAAATGAATTATATTTAGCATTAATTAATAAATCCCTATATTTTTTATATATTGGTGAAGCAATCATTCTATTTAACTTAACATAAAAAGCTTCAGTTATTTCCTTTTCAAAAGTATCAAAAAACAATAAAGACTTTTGATAAACATCTATTAAATCTTTTCTACTTGCAACAACCATTCCTAACTCTTCATTAAGCCTTTCTAAAGATAAGTTATTTGCTTCTAAATACATACTATTAATATACATTACAATTCTTATATTATCATCATCAAAATTATCATTAAAATTTAATTCATTATCATTAACAGAAACTCCAAAATAATTTAAAACACCAACTGCTTTTTTATGACTACTAAGTAACCTATCCAAAATCGAATCTTCTATTTTTACATGACTATTATATAAATCTATATCTTCCTTACTTATACACCCATTTTTTACTTCAGCAGTAACAAATCTCTTTGTATCTTCTTTAATAAATTTCCCTACTTCTTGTAACATTTTTATATCCATAATATCTTCATTACTTAATTTATACATAATACCACCCTTTTTTAGCGAGAATTATGATATCATATAAGTACTAATTTGTCAATTTTAAGGGATTTAAAATTAAAAAATAATATGTTAAAATATAAATATGAAAAAGAATATAATAATAACAATTTTTTTAATTTTATCACTAGCTATTATAGTTTATATAATACCTAAAAATAATTCAAACATAAATAGTGAAGAGACCAAAGATAATAACGAAGAAAAAGTAACAACAAAAGAAAAAGACATAGTTAAAGAAACACTAGAAAATATGACTTTAGAAGAAAAAATAGGCCAAATGATTATTATATCTTCTAATGATACATATATGAGTGAAGAATTATTGAGTACTTTAAAAACATATAAACCTGGAGGATATCTTTTATTTGCGGATAATCTTACAGACTATAGTAATACCTTACAATTCATAAATGACATAAAAAGCACAAATGAAATACCTATGTTTATATCAATAGACCAAGAGGGTGGCCTAGTTCAAAGACTAAAACAAATAGATGGAGCTTCAATTATTCCATCAATGGAAGATGTAGGAAAAACTAATGACACAGAATATGCTAAAAACGTGGGAAAAGTAATAGGAGAAGAACTAAAAGTTTTTGGTATAAATATAGATTTTGCTCCAGTTATAGACATACAAACTGAAGAAAGTTTCATTGGAAGTAGAAGTTTTGGAAGCGATAAAGATTTAGTGTCTAAAATGGGGTTATCTCTAGCAAATGGAATTAAAAGTACAGGAGTTATTCCAGTATTTAAACACTTCCCAGGCCATGGCGCTACTACGACTGATTCACATTATGATTTGCCAGTTATATACAAAACTAAAGAAGAACTATTAAATTCAGATTTAATTCCATTTAAAAATGCAATAAATCATAACGCAGAAATCATAATGATAGGACACATAGCTTTACCACTTATAGATGAAACTGGTTCACCTGCTTCACTTTCAAAAGTAATTATTACAGACCTTCTAAAAAATGAATTAAATTATAAAGGTCTAGTCATAACAGACGCATTAATGATGAAAGCACTAACTAATAATTACAGTGAAAAAGAAATTTATGAAAAAGCAATTAATGCCGGAACTAACATATTGTTAAGACCTACTAGCATAGAAAGCGCTATAAATCTCATAAGTGAATCTATTAATGAAGGTACAATTGACATTGAATTAATTAATAGTTCCGTTAGCAAAATATTAGAAATGAAATATAAAAAATTAGATACAAAAACACTACCTGAGAATTACTTAGGTAGTGAAGAACATAAAAAACTACTAACTTACTAACGAGTTTCATTTATCATTTCTTTAATCTTTCTAAATCTATGATTAACTCCACTCTTAGTAATTTTTTGTCCTGTTTCCATACTTATAATTTCAGCAAGTTCACCCATAGAACTTTCAGGATATTTCTCTTTATAAATACATATTTCTTTAATTTTATCATCTAATAAATCAAAGTCTTTAATTTCTTTTAATTTTTTTATATTTTCAAGTTGTTCTTTGGAAGAAAATACTATTTTATCTATATTAGCTTGTTCACAATTATTAAGTCTATTAGTCATATTTTTATGGTCTCTATAAATTCTAATATCCTCATAATAAAACAAATTAGTATAAGCATTTAGTAACTTAATAAAATCACTTATTTTTTCAGCTTCCTTTAAATATACCATATAGTTTTTCTCTCTTTTTAATACTTTACTATTTAACTTTAATTCATTTATCAAATTATTAACATACATAGCAGTTTTTTTATTATCTATTATAAATTCCAAATGATACCTACTAGTCTTTGGATCATTTACACTTCCACAAATTAGAAAAGCACCTCTTAAGTATGCTTTCTTTTCTTCTACATTATCGCATATATAATCTAAAGGTGCATAAAGTCTTTTACCATTATTATCAACTACACCTAAAGCTTTAGAAATTTGATTATCATTATCAGAAATCTCTATATGCATAACTATATTATTATTAAGTCTATTAACACTACTTTTTTCAACAATAACTTGAGTTTTAAAATTATCTTTAAATAATTTATAAATTCTTCTAGAAACTCCTAAATTTTCTATATAAATTTCTATCTTATCTTTAGATAATTGACCACCAATATTAACAATAGCCGAAAGTTCAGCTATTGTTTCTGTATTTGGATACTCTATATTAATAATTTCATTTTTAATATTCGTTGTAAATGACATAATAACCTACCAAGTTCTTGAGTACCACCAGCCATCTGGAAAGTATATCAAAGTTTCCGGATCAATTAGAGCGCTATAGTGGTCTAATGTATGACCATAAGCAAGTGTTAAATGGAGATGTGCTCCAAATGCACATGTGTCATATCCACCATTTTGAGCACTTGTTGACCATCCACCCATATACCCTATTACGGTATCAGTAGTAACAATATCTCCTTCTTGAATATCTTCATTAAAATTTAACATATGCATATAAAGAGAAGTATAACTTTCACCATTTATATTGTGATATATATACATTTGATTTCCACCACAAGAATTATAATAAACTTTACTTGCAACAACACCAGGCGCAACTGGATAAATTGGAGTCCCCTCAGCTGGTGTATGAGTTCCTAAATCTACTCCACTATGCATGCCATATAAAGGCGCAGTTCTAAATCCAAAAACGTCTGTTACAATACCAACTGCAAAAGGTCTAATAAATCCTGTTGACATAGGCACACCTAAACAAGCCAAAATTTGAGAACTACTATCATAACAACCATTATCATGCATTAACTCAATTTGTTCTCTTAACTCATTTATTTTATCATCAATTTTTAATGCTCCATCATATAATTGGGATAACCTACTACCAACTTGACTTCTTTTTTCTTGCAGTTCAGCTTGTAAACTTTCTTGTTCTTTTATATTATTAGCATTTTCTATTTTTAAAGCCTCTAATTCTTTTATTAATTCATTCATTTTCTTAATTTGTTCTTTATTATATTTACTTATTTGCTCAACAATAGAAACCCTATGAATGAAATCTGTAAATGACTTTGCTTCAAAAATATACTCTAAATACATTTTTTCTCCATTAGAAAGTTGCAAAAATACTAATATATTATTTGTTTCTTCCTTTTTGTCTTCTATCTCTACACCAAGTTCTGTAATTCGATTATTTGCATCGATTATTTCTTTATTTAATGTTTGAACTTTAGCTTCAGAAGTCGCAATATCTTGCGCTAATTTATTATACTCAGCTTCTGTTAATTGCTTTTCATTCTCTTGTGCTATTTTTTCTTCTTCAGCTTGAGCTAATGCACGTTCCAAATCTCCGAGTGTTCTATAAGATGTTATATTTTCTGCTTTCAAAACTGGAATAAAGAAAACTATTGTTAATATTAAAACTATAACTTTTTTCATTATACTTTCAAATGCCTCCTTACTGCCCATACACTACCTAAAGCACCTACTACAACACCAATTACTACAAGTACTAAAGAAGTAGTTAATAATATTTTATCTGGATTTACTAATGATATTACCTCAGTAAATAAAACACCATTTAATTTCTCAAATAAGAAAACATAACCATAACAAGCTAAGAATATAGGTATCAAACTACCTAAAAATCCTAATATAATACCTTCAAAGAAAAATGGTAAATTAATATATGAGTTAGATGCACCTACTAAACGCATAATTTCTATTTGTCTTTTTCTATTAGAAATAGTTATCTTAATAGTATTAGCAATTAAGAAAACTGTTACAACTATTAATCCTACTACAACAAATAATGTTATCTTTTTTACAATATCGAATATCTTAACAAGTTCTTCAACCATACCCTCACCATATTTAACTGAATTAACACTATTCATTTTCTCTATTTGTTTAGCTGTTTTACCAATGCTTTCAGTATCAATAACTTTTACTAAAAACTCATCAAGTAATGGATTATTTTCTTCATTATACTCATTTAAAATATTACCAAGGCCTTCAGAATCATCAGCCATATCTTTTCTAATAGTTTCATTAGATACATAATTAATACTATCTATATTTGATAAGGCTTTAATTTTAGCTTCCAATGAATTTCTTTCTTCTTCAGTAGTTTCTTTATTAAGATATACAACAACTGTAACATCTTTTTCAATATCGTCAGTAAATTTATTAACATTTTCAGATAATAACACTGAAACCGCTACTAAAATTAAAGTAATAGTAATACATGAAATAGATGCTAAACTTAACGAAAAATTTCTAAATACGCTTTTAAAGCTTTCTTTAATCCCCGTAATTAAAATTCTTATTTTTTTTATCATTTAGAGTAACCTCCTTTTTCTTTATCTCCCTTTAAGATTCCTTTTTCAAGAGTTATTACTCTCTTTTTATATTTATTAACTATATCTTTATCATGTGTTGCCATTATAACTGTAGTTCCATCTTCATTTATTTTATTAATTATTTCCATTATTTCTAATGAAGTTGTAGGGTCTAAGTTACCAGTAGGCTCATCACAAATCAATATCTTAGGATTATGTACAATTGCTCTTGCTATTGAAACACGTTGTTGCTCTCCTCCTGATAATTGGTCAGGATAACTTCTAAATTTTTCTTTAAGCCCAACCTTATCTATAGCAGACATAACTTTCTTTCTAACTTCTTTTTCAGGAAGTCCGTATATTTCAAGCGCAAAAGCAACATTTTCATAAACTGTCATATTAGGAAGTAGTTTATAATCTTGGAATACTACACCTATTTTTCTTCTTAACTTATATACTTTTCCATTTCTTAACTTTGCAACATTAATTCCACCTACATAAACTTCTCCTCTAGATGGTCTTTCTTGTCTATATAATAACTTAATTAAAGTACTTTTTCCACTCGCAGTAGAGCCTATTACAAATACAAAGTCTCCTTTAGGAATAGACACATTAATATCACAAAGCGCTGTAACACCATTTTTATATTGCTTATAAACATTTTTTACTTCTATTAAATTCATAAATTCACTCCTTTTCTTATTATATCACTATATTCTATAATCGTGTAGTGGTAGTTTATACCTATTAGTTCCACCATATACTTCATAAGCATCTATCGCAGTTATAAACGCTTTTTTATCTATTTTTTTCACTTTATCTCTTAACAACAAATATTTTTCTGTAGGAACTACACACATAATAATTTTTCCAGTCTTATTTTTAAACCCAGTTGTAGTCTTTAACTCGCTAGCCCCACTTTTTAACTCATTAATTATATATGATTTTATTTCATCTATAAATTCAGTATTAATAAATAAAACTTTTGAATCACTCTTTCCAACTAAGAAATTATCAATAACTGTACTTTCTATAAACCTTATAAGAAGCGCAATTACTAGCATTTCAAATCCAAACACCACTGTACCTAAAATATATATTATTACATTTATGTATAGAAGAGCTTTACCCATTGGAACACCATGTTTTTTATTAAATATTATTGCTAATATATCACATCCTCCACTTGTATAGCCAGCTAAATATATCATTGTACAACCAATTCCATATAGAAGCCCTATAGTAATTATATTTAGAAAATGACTAGATAGTTGTATATTTAAAATACTATTAATATTTTCTGTCATAAATACAAACGTTGTATATACAAGTGAGCCTATTATACTTTTAGAAGTATCTTTAAGTCCTAATACTATTAGCCCAATTACTATTAAAAGTAAATTACCAACTAAAAGAGTGAATGATACTTTAAAATCAAATAAATAATTAAATACAATAGCAATACCACTAATACCACCAACCATATAATTATTAGGAACACAAAAAATATTATAAGTTAAAGATATTAATAATGTCCCTAACAAAAATAATGCAAAATTAATTGTCTCCTTTTTAACTTTATTCATATTTTTTTTATCCTTTTTATCTATACAAAACAATTATATCAAATAATAGACCTTTTTTCTACTCAATTCTACAACAAAAAAACAATGCTAACACATTTATCACATGCTAGCATCATTTATTTATAACTATTTTAACTTTTTTTCTAATATTTCATAAGATAAATCATAATTTTTCATAACTTGAAAAGCACTAATTACTGAAGAAGAATCAAAATAACTTCTATAATAATATCCATTAGTTAAAAAACCACTAATTCCATTACCTTTCTTATTTTCTTGAGTACCTAATATCTTTTCTATTACTTTATTTAGAGATTTACCTTCCTTCACCCATTCAAACATACTGCGAGTAATTTGTAATCCTTGAGATTTACCAATAAATTCATGCCCACTTTTATCAACAATTGATGTATAAGTAACTATAAAATAATACTCACCTACTTGTTCATAACCACCTTCGATACTAATTAAGTAATCATACAAAACATTATTTTCTAAACAATATTTTTTCACTTCTTCATTTCTATTATGAGCACCAATTAAAGTTTCCTCATTTATAGGCCTAGAACTAACATGAGATGGAACACTTAAAAATATAATTTCAAAATCATGAATATTTAAATTTTCTAAAGCCAAAGCAATAGAATCTATTTTAGATTTGTTTTCTGAACCTAATATTATTTTCATTATTAGCCTCCCTGATTTTAATTTTTATACTCTTTTTAACTTATTTACTTCAGATAAATCACTAAGTTGAGTTAATTTTTGTTTCTGTAACGATAAAAACATTAATTTAAGCATACCCGAACTATGTTCACATAAATATTGAACTTCAGTAATAGTCATATCATTCAAAAGATTTTGCTCATTTGCGATAGTAAGTATTTCATGTAATGTTAAATGCTCTTTCCCAAACTCACCATTTCTATATCTTTGTATTATATTATAATATTTTTTAATATTATCACTTATTTTTTCTTCCATTTTATCCTCCTATTCCATTTCAATTATTTTTAAATGATACATTATATTAACTCTATTGTTACACTAATAATTGTTTCTATTACTATTGTTATTATTTTTCCACATGTTCTATTTTGGAACATATGTTATTTTACTTAGATTAACACTACTTCAAACTTTAACACTAAAATTATACCAAAACATAAGTATTAAAGAATTTTTATAAAGTAAATTGTTTTTGCTTTCAACTTGTGCAAAAATTGCACAAGTTGAATTACACTTAATTTTTTCACATACAACAATTTCAATTATTTATAATCTATTTATCAATTCTCTTTATAACTAAAAAATTAAATGATTCTTTCCTTCCATAAATTTCTCTAATTAAACTTTCGTAAGAAAAAGGAACACCAATTTGATTATCACCTATTCTATTTGGATTAATCACATAAAAATTATTTTCTTTATCCACATCACTTACCACTAAATAATGTCCGTTACGAGAAAAGATACCTTTATAATTTTCATAGTTATTTGACGGTCCTACATGAATAATAGCCATATTTCCACTTTTTATGTTATTAATAATTTCCATTTTTTGTTCTTCAGGATTATTAAAATTAATTTTTATTATTTCCTTAGGCGTTAAATAGGTATTATCAAAATTACCATTTTTATCTATAATTATTTTTTTTACTATTTGAACAGGATTATATTTTAAATTATAATTTGAAAGAATGATTGCAATTGAAGTTGCCCCACACCCCATATGAGGAATATCCCAATTTTCACGTTTATCTTTAAATTCGCTTATCGTGTAATCCGCTTGTCTATATCTTATTCTATTTTTATTCATTACTACCACCCAAATAATATTACAAGAAAAATCAAAAATTTTAATATTAAGCACTACCAAATTATATATAATAGCGAAGAACTTTTTCAAGTTTCGCAGGATTCAAAACTTCTTCTAAATTATAAATACTTTGAAAATCACCTATAGAAGACCCATAATAAACTGGAATACCTCCTTCTATTTTCCAATCTTCCAAATTATTTAAACTATCATCCACTAAAATATTTCCTTTAGCTTCCACAACACTAGATTTGTTTATTCCATTTGGCACAATTACTATATCATTTTTTAACTTGTTCTCTCTAAAATAATTAATTTTTGCTAATGCTTCTCCTAAAGAATAAACTTTTGTGAGAATTATAATATCAATTGGATTATAACTTTTAAGTATTTCAATTGCATTTTCTAAAACTTTTGCCTGTTTTATCCACCAAATCCAATCTAATTGTTGTAAGTATTGAACTTTTTTTAAATTCCTATTTAATTTCTTTTGCTCATAATATTGGTCAAATAAACCAGTTTCTGTATCAAGTATCACTCCATCACAATCAATATATTTTTTCATTAAAAACCAAATCTCCCTTAAAAATTTTAATTACTTATAAATTTTTTCCACAACATTGCTTGTACTTAAGACCGGAGCCGCATGGGCACATTTGATTCCTACCTATTTTCTTTTCAGCTTTCCTAGGTTGCTTTTTAACTCCTTCTTTAGAATCATTAGTTCTAATATTTTTATTTTCTTCTCTTTCTAGGTTTTGTCTTACTTCTGCCTTTAATAAATAAGTAGTAATCTCCTTATTAGTATCTTTAAGCATATTATCAAATAAATCAAATCCTTCTAATGCATAAGCTTGAAGTGGATTAGTTTGTGCATATCCTCTTAAACCAATACCTTCTTTTAATTGTTCCATAGCATCTAGTTGTTCCATCCAGTTTTTATCTAAAATTCTTAATGTTACAGCTTTTTCAAAATCATTTTGAATTTCTTCTGGAACATCTTTTAACTTAGTATTATAATCATCTACCACTATATCATAAATAGTATCTTGAACGTCATTAATTTCCTTATTTTCTAAATCTTGTTCATTTAACTTTTTACTCTTAAGTAAATTTGCATTAAATAACTCACAAATATTAACAATGTCATTATGTGTTAAAGTATCTTCTGGTACAAAGTGGTTATTTACTTCATCTATTACAAAATCCTTAAATATAGATAAAACTCTATCACGAATACTATCTTTATCTAATATTTCATTTCTTCTTTCATAAACAATCTCTCTTTGCTTACTAATAACATTATCATAATCAAGTAATGCTTTACGCCTGTCATAGTTAAATCCTTCAACTCTTTTTTGAGAACTTTCTATATTCTTACTCATTAATTTATTTGTAATTGGCATATCTTCTGTAAAACCTAAAGTAGTCATAACACTTTTCATTTTTTCACTACCAAATTTAATCATTAAATCATCTTCCATAGATATAAAGAATCTAGTAACACCAGGGTCTCCTTGACGACCACTTCTACCTCTTAATTGGTTATCAATTCTTCTACTTTCATGTCTTTCAGTACCAATTACTGCAAGTCCACCTAACTCAGCAACACCTTCTCCAAGCTTAATATCAGTTCCACGACCAGCCATATTAGTTGCAATGGTAACCGCACCTTTTTGTCCAGCTTGCTCGATTATATGTGCTTCTCTCTCATGATTTTTAGCATTAAGAAGTTCATGTTTAATACCTCTTTTTTGAAGTAAATTACTTAAAACTTCAGAACTTTCAATAGAAGCAGTACCAACTAGAATTGGTTGACCCTTTTTATGTAACTCTTCTATAGTATTGGCAATTGCATTATATTTTCCACGCATATTAACATATATAATATCTTCCATATCTTCTCTAATAACAGGTTTATTTGTAGGAATTTCAATTACATACATGTTATATATATTTCTAAACTCTTCTTCCTCAGTTTTAGCAGTACCAGTCATACCAGAAAGTTTATTATACATCCTAAATAAATTTTGGAAAGTAATTGTTGCCAAAACCTTAGTTTCTTCATTAATATGTACTCCCTCTTTTGCTTCAAGTGCTTGATGAAGCCCATCACTATATTGTCTTCCGTGCATAAGTCTTCCAGTAAATGCATCTACTATAACAATTTTATCTGCTTCAATTACATAATCTACATCTTTTTTAAAAGCATAGTTAGCAACAAGTGCTTTATCTAAATTATGCACAATAGCAGCATTTTTTATATCATACATATTATCTAAATTTAATAACTTTTCACATTTTTTAATACCATCTTCTGTTAAAGTTACACTACGAGTTTTTTCATCAATTACATAGTCGTCAACTGTCAAACTTTTTGCAGTTCTATCAGCTAGTTTATATAAATCAGCCCCACGACTAACACCGCCACTAATAATTAATGGTGTTCTAGCTTCATCTATAAGTATTGAGTCAACTTCATCAATAATTGCAAAGTTTAATCCTCTTTGTACCCTTTGCTCTTTTCTTACAACCATATTATCTCTTAAATAGTCAAATCCAAGTTCATTATTAGTTGTATAAGTAATATCTTGCGAG
>CANRHY010000004.1 GCA_947630515.1 uncultured Bacilli bacterium | reverse complement strand
GAATGTGTTTGAACTTATATCAGGAGTTATTTCATTAATTAGATTTAGAGGTGATGAGGTATGAGTTCAAGAGTGCGTATTTTAGTAGCTTTTTTACTTAATTTAGGGTTTTCAATTTTTGAGTTTATAGGTGGGGCGTTTACTAATAGTATTTCTATTATGAGTGATGCTTTACATGATGCAGGAGATGCGATTAGTATTCTAGTATCTTATATACTTGAAGTGAAAAGTATAAAGGGGAAAAATAATTATTATACTTATGGATATAGAAGGTATTCAGTGTTAGGGGCTTTAATTACTACAGTTATTTTAATTATAGGGGCATTTTTTGTGATTATTAGTAGTTCTATTAGAATAATAAATCCTAGTACAGTTAATTATAATGGTATGATTATTTTAGCAGTTATAGGAGTAGTTGTTAACTTGGTTGCAACTTATGTTACTCATAAAGGAAGTAAGTTAAATCAAAAAGCTGTTAGTTTACATATGTTTGAAGATGTTTTAGGTTGGGTAGTTGTTTTAGTAGGTGCTTTTGTTATTAAGTTTACTGGGTTTTATATAATAGATGCGATTATGAGCATTTGTGTTTCTTTGTTTATTTTATTTAGTGCTTTAAAGAATTTAAAGGAAGTTTTAGATTTATTTATGGAGAAAAGTCCTATAGATATTAAAGTAATAGAAAAGGATATTTTGTCTATAGATGGAGTAAAGGGTGTACATCACTTACATATATGGAGTATAGATGAAGAAAATGTAAGTGTTACTTTGCATGTAGTAAGTAAGTTAAAAGATTTTAAAGTAGTAAAGAGTCGTGTTAAAGAAGTGCTTAAGAAAAAAGGTATTACACATGTAACAGTAGAGATGGAAGAAGAGAGCGAAAAGTGTGAAAGTACTGGGTGTGAGTAGTTAATGATAATAAATGTAAGTGGTAGAACTGATATTGTGGCTTTTTATACAGAATGGTTTATGAATAGGTATAAAGAGGGGTATGTAGACGTTAGAAATCCATTTTATAAAGTTCAAGTTAGTAGGATATATTTTAAAGATGTCGATTTGATTATGTTTTGTACTAAGAATCCTTTACCTATTATTCCTTATTTAAAGGAAATAGATAAACCTATAGTTTTTCATGTTACAATAACTCCATATAGGAAGGATATTGAACCTAATGTAATAGATAAGTCTAAGATAATTACTGGAGTAAAGAAGATTAGTGAGCTTCTTGGAAAAGATAATGTATGTGTAAGGTATGACCCGATTATATTAAGTGAAAAATATAATTTGAATTACCATATAAAAGCTTTTAGTAAGTTATGTAGTTTGTTAGATGGGTATGTTTCTAAAGTTATTGTTTCTTTTGTAGATGACTATAAGAATGTAAGAAAGAATATGAATGTTTTAAATATAAACGAATTTACAAAGGAAGATTATAAGAATATTGGGCTTAATTTTAGTAAGATTGCAGATATGCATAATATAAGTGTTCAAACGTGTTTTGAAGAAGAAAATTTATGTGAGTATGGATTTGTAAGTGGAGAGTGTATGTCAAGAAAAATGGCATATATATTAACTGGGAAGAAGTTTAAGAAGTGGACTGCAAGAAAATGTGGGTGTGTTGAAATGGTTGATATTGGAGAATATAATACATGTCCTCATTTATGTAAGTATTGTTATGCTAATTATGATGAGGGAAAGGTTTTAAGTAATATTAAAAATCATGATAAAAATTCTTCTTTATTAATAGGAGCTTTAAATAGTGATGACGTTATAAGGTTGAGAAAGTAAAAATAAATCTTGAAATTACTTTCTTTTTTTGTTATTATTTTATTTGTAAGTTTTATGACTTACACAAATTCATGTGAACTTTATTAAACAAAAGCAGTATGCTTATGTTTTTGTGTGGAGGAGATGGAGGTACACATGGATTTAATTAATTATTTAAAATGCAATAAAACTAAAAGTTTTAATGAACTACTTTTCTATTTTATTGATAGAAGTGGTAAGAAAGACTCAAATATCTATAGAAAGGCAAATATAGATAGAAAGTTATTTTCTAAGATTAGGTGTAATTATGGTTATACACCTAGTAAAAAGGTAATTCTTAAATTAGGAATTTCTCTTAAACTAGATAAGAATGAAGTTAATCTTCTTTTAAAGAGTGCCGGGTACAGCTTAAGAGATAATGACGACTTTGATTTAATTATATCTTATTGTATAGAAAATAATATATATGATATAGATATTATTAATGACTATTTATTTAATAATTTAAAATTGTCGCTTTAGAAGCGACCTTTTTTTATTATGTTTGTAATATAATTAGTATGTATTTGAAAGGAGAAGGGTTTATGAAAGTTAATTTATCATCACTTATGGTAATTATAAGTGAAGAAGAAAAGAATTTAAGCAGATATAGTTATGCAGTTAAAGATTATATTTTTAATACTTCTGTAGTTGAACTTGATGGTAAAACTAATATAGTAGAGGACAACAAGGAGAACTTTGACATTAATCTTAAAGGGTTAGTAAACTCAGTAGAAAAGATTAATAAGTTAAAGGGAGTATTATACGAAAAAAATAATAGCTTAAAGTTAAGTGACGGAAGGACTATTAGTAAAGCTATTACAGATAATATGTATTTAAGAAAACTAAAAAGTTCTTATGAAGACTTACTAGAGTATAAAAATACTAAGAAGAGAGTAAGCGAAGTAAATAATTCTTATTTTGAATGTAAAACTTTAAATTATAATCAAGATGAGATAAGAAAGAAGTTAGACGAACTTGATAAAATAATTCAAAATACTGAATTTGAGATTGCTAAGTTAAATTCAGAAGAATTTATAATATAATTATAGTAACTTGGTCATATTAAGTTATTTTATATGTTAAATTACTGTAAAGAAGTAAGCCGAGCGTACCCCCTTAAAAAAGTAAATGTTTTTAAAATTATTTGTTACTCAGTTTACTATTAACAATTTACGAATTACTTTTTTACTTACACTTTACAAATTACTATCAAATGTTATATGAGACATGAGTGATTACTATTTAAAAAGTGTGTGTGTTAATTTATGGGGGTATGGTAAAAGGCACTACTAGTTAGTGTCTTTTTATGGTTATTTAGCATAGATTATATTGGTGAGTTTTTATGAATTATGATTATAAGTATGGTAACTCTTACTATAAGTATTATGGAAGTGAGGGTTTAAAAATAACTAAGTATCATATCTTAGCGCCTATGCAAGAACAGAATAAGCAACCTGGGTTTGAGTATGAAATGACTCCACTACCTATTTTTGATAACCCAGATTATAAAGGAAGTGGGAAGTTAAAAGGAAAAGTTGCAATTGTTACTGGAGGAGATAGTGGGCTTGGAAGAGTTGCTAGTATTTATTTTGCTAAAGAGGGAGCTAAAGTTGTTATTACTTATTTAAATGAAGAAAAAGATGCATTATTTACTAAGAGATATATAGAAGATTTAGGTGGAGAATGTCTTTTAATAAAGGGAGATTTAAGAGATAGAGAATTTTCTAAAATTATAGTTAAAAAGACAATAGAAAAGTATGGTAAAATAAATATTTTGGTAAATAATGCAGGTGTACAATATCAACAAGATAGTTTAGAGTGTATTAGTGATGAACAGTTTGATAAAACAATGAAAGTAAATGTTTATGGTATGTTTTATTTGACTAAAGAAGTTTTACCTTATTTAAAGAGTGGAGATGCAATCATTAATTTAAGTAGTGTTACAACGTTTTATGGAGAAGCACAACTTATTGATTATGTTACTAGTAAGGGAGCTATTGTAGGGTTTACTAGAAGTCTTGCTAGAAATTTGGCTCTTAAAAATATTCGTGTTAATGCTATTGCACCTGGATTTTACTGGACCGCTTTGCAGCCTGCTTGTTGGGTTAAAGAAAAAATTCCAAGTTTAGGAAGTGACGCTCCAATGGCTAGAGGTGCTATGCCTTGTGAACTGGGACCTACTTTTGTATTTTTAGCAAGCGATGATTCAAGTTATGTTACAGGACAAGTTATTCACAATAATGGTGGACAGGTAATGGGATAATTGTGTTTAAATAAATACAAAATATTGACTTTTGGTATATAAAATGATACAATATATGCATTTATTTAAGGGGTGTAATATGACAGATAGGTTTGATAGTGATTGGATAAATAAAGAAAAAGTCAAATATTTTGATTTACTTGAGTTTGTTTCAAGGATAAAATTAAGTGAAAATGTACTAGAGCATAGTGAATACACTGCAACTAATTTTGAAGAGTATTTAAAAACTTTAGTTAAGTTTTGTAATGGGGATGATTATACTATAATTTATTATTTACTAGATCTTGCTGATAAAGAATTAAAACAATCAGCTAGGCTTGAAAGTAGTTCTCCTGCTTATAATGATTTAGTAAATCGTGATTTGTTTTTTGATAAGTTATCTATTAGTCATGAAAGAATTAAAAATATTCATAAGTTTGTATGTGAAAAGGGTAATATCAATATAGATAATCCTGGGGAATATAGAAAGATTCCAGTTGATGTAGGAGCTGACTATGATTATGGACATCAAGTTTATTGGTATGCGCCAGAAGTAGCTGATATTAAACCTTTTATGAATAGTTTCATTACTTTTTATAAGACAAGTAGTGTTAAAGAGTTATATAATAATCCATTTTTAAAGAGTGCTTTAGCTCATTTGTTATTTGTAAGAATACACCCATTTGAAGATGGTAATGGAAGAACTGCTAGAGTTATTCAAAGTATTGCATTTACTAATGTTATAAATAGGATATATGGAACTAATTTAAAATTATCACCTCTTAATATTTCTCAAAATATAGCATTAAATAAATATACTTATGCTGATATTTTAAATAAAATACATTTTAATTTAGATTATGATAATGAAGAAATGTTAAATAAATGGTTTAATTTTATATTAAATATGTATGATGAGCAATTATTTTATCAATTAGGACAAATACCTAAATATGAAAAAACATTTAGACATATACAAGAGATGAAAGATAATGAAGATGTAATATCTGGAAGTGTTAAGAAATTTAAACTTCAATCTTTAAAGAAAATTGGTAATACTAGTTATTAAAATATCTATCAGAGTTTTACTGGTAGATATTTTATTTTAAATATTAGTAAGTTATCATTATTATATTGTTTTGTTTTTTTGCTTGGTTAAGTTGCGAATAATGTATGTTGTATGTTAAAATGGATATAGTGAGGAAAAGATATGATAATTATTGATGGAAAAGAACTTCGTAAGAAGAAATTAGAAGAATTAAAAGAAAGAATAAAAAGTATTAAAAAACAATTGGGGTTAGCAGTTGTTCAAGTTGGGCATGATGAGGCTAGTAATGTTTATATTAAACAAAAAGAAAAATTAGCTTTAGAATTAGGTTATTATTTTATACATAAAAATTTTGAAGATAATGTTACAGAAGAGGAATTAGTTAAAGAATTAAATATTTTAAATAATGATGATAAAATAGATGGAATTATTGTACAAATGCCTCTTCCAGATTATTTAGATGTTAGTGTTATTCTAAATACAATTAGTCCATTAAAAGATGTTGATGGTTTAACTTATGTCAATGCTGGTAAGTTAATTCAAAATGTTGATGGTTTAGTACCTTGTACTCCTAAAGGGATTATTGATTTATTAGATGAATATGAAATAGTGTTAGAA
This sequence comes from uncultured Bacilli bacterium, assembly GCA_947630515.1. GTDB lineage: Bacteria > Bacillota_I > Bacilli_A > RF39 > UBA660 > MGBC139354. The sequence goes on along the minus strand of CANRHY010000004.1, from coordinate 13,401 downwards.
AGCGCTAATGTTGTTGTTATTGGAAGAAGTATATTAGTTGGTAAACCTATTGCTAATTTATTAGTTAATAGGAATGCAACAGTTGTATTATGTCATTCTAAAACTAAAAATATAGCTGAAATTACAAAATGTGCTGATATAATAATAGTGGCTGTTGGTAAAAAACATTATTTAAAGGCTGATATGGTTAAGAAAAATGCAGTTGTCATAGATGTTGGTATTAATCGTGAAGATGGTAAATTATATGGAGATGCTGACTTTGAAAATTTAAAAGATATATGTAGTTATATTACGCCTGTACCTGGCGGGGTTGGACCAATGACAGTATATGAATTAATGAATAATGTTCATTTAGCTTATACATTAAGAAAGAAGAAGTAGAAATATATTTATAAGTGGGGTGAATCATATGAATATTAAGAATTTATCTATGTCTTTTGGTTTACAAAAAATATTTGATGATGTTACAATAACAATTAAAGATAAAGAAAAAGTTGGTATTATTGGAGTGAATGGGGCTGGTAAATCAACATTTTTTAAATTAATAATGGGTAAGTTAGACCCAGATAATGGGAAGATTATTTTAAAGTCTGGTGCAAGAATTGGGTTTTTACCACAAGTGATTAGTGATGAGGTTCCTAGTATGGAAATAAGTGTATTTGATTATTTATTAGAAGGAAGACCTATTAAAAAGTTAGAAGAAGAACTTGAGAGGGCTTATAGTGAAGCAAGTACTGAAACAGATGAGAAGAAATTAAAATATATAATGAAAGAAATTGGAAAGTTACAGGGAAAACTAGAATATTATGAAGTATATAATGCTGAAAATATTTTACTAAAAATAGTAACAGGTATGAATATTGATAGTGCGCTTCTTGATATGAAGTTATGTGATTTATCAGGTGGTCAAAAAAGTAAGATAGCATTTGCTAGGCTTCTTTATTCTAATCCTGAAGTATTACTTCTTGATGAGCCTACTAATCATTTAGATACAGATAGTAAAGATTATATAATTAATTATTTAAGAAATTATAATGGGACTATTTTAGTTATATCTCATGATATAGATTTTTTAAATGAAGTTACTACAGAGACTTTGTACGTGGATAAAGCAACTCATAAAATGGAGTTATTTCCTGGCAATTATCAAAAGTATATGGCTATTCGTAATGAAAGATTAAAAACTCAAGAGAGAATTTATGATAAACAAGTTAAAGAAGAAGAAAAGTTAAAGAGAATAATTCAAAAGTATATTAGAGGTAATGAAAAGAAAGCTAGAATAGCTAAAGATAGGCAAAAGAAATTAGCAAGGTTAGAAGAAAATAAAGTTGTGTTAGAGCATAAGCAAAAAACTACAAGATTTAAAATTAAAATTAGTCAACCTAGTGGAGTCGTACCGTTAAAAGTGGATAAGTTAAAATTTGGTTATAATGAAAGTCATATTTTAATAGATAATTTAACTTTTGCTTTAAATCGTGGAGAAAAGTTTTTAATAGTTGGTGAAAACGGGGTGGGTAAGTCAACACTACTAAAGTTAATAGTTGGTAAGTTAACACCAATGCTTGGTTCTGTTACTCTAAATGATAAAACAGAGATAGGTTATTATGCACAAGAGCATGAACTATTAGATAATGAAAAAAATATACTAGAAAATTTTAGTGAATTTAATTTAAGTACTAAAGAATTAAGGAATTTTTTAGGTAATTTCTTGTTTACGGGAGATGATGTGTTTAAGAGTGTTTCTTATTTATCTCCTGGAGAACGTAGTCGTGTTGCATTAGCTAAACTAGCTTTAAGTGGTGCTAACTTCCTTATTTTAGATGAGCCTACTAACCATTTAGACCCAGAAACTCAAAAAATTATTGCTAATACATTTAAAGATTATGATGGAACAATGTTAGTAGTATCACATAACTTAGAATTTGTAGATAATTTGGGAATAGAAAGAATGCTTATGCTTCCTAGTGGAGATATTAAGTATTACGATAAAAATACTGTAATGTATTATCAAGAAGTGAATAATAAAAATATGAAAGAAAAATGAAAAAATAGTTTTTTTAGGTTATTATATTGAATTTATAAATGCAAGTTATTATAATATATACTTATGAAATATGTTAATTATTCTTTAATTAATGTGTTTTTAAATGTAATAAATAATATATTTATATAGAGAGGTGAAAGCATGATTAAGTTACTTAAAAATATGGATAGAAAAGACTATCTATGGATTATTATTTCTTTTCTATTAATACTTACGCAAGTGTGGCTTGAATTAAAGATGCCTGATTTTATGTCTAAGATTACACAATTAGTGCAAACTGAAGGAAGTAAAATGAGTGATATCCTTATTAATGGAGGATATATGTTACTATGTGCGTTTTCTTCTTTAGTGTGTGCGATTATAACTGGGTATATTATATCTAATGTGTCTGCTAGATTTTCTAAAAATATTAGAAAAGTATTATTTAATAAAGTTTTAGATATGTCTACTAAAGAGGTTAAAGAGTTTAAGACAAGTAGTTTAATTACTAGAACTACTAATGATATTACTCAAATTCAAATGTTTATAGCAATGGGGTTACAAATGTTAATTAAAGCACCATTTACAGCAATATGGGCAGTTACTAAGATATTAAATAAAAGTTGGGAGTGGAGTATTTTAACTTTAGTAGCAGTAGTTATTTTACTAATTACTGTTGGTATTATTTTAGTTATAGTTTTACCAAGATTTAAGATAGTTCAAAAATTAATAGATAAGTTAAATAATGTTACTAGAGAAAATTTAACTGGTATTAGAGTTATAAGAGCTTTTAATGCAGAGGAGTATCAACAAGATAAGTTTGAAAGTGTTAACGAAAGTCTTACTAAAACTCAATTATTTAATCAAAAAGCTTTCGCGGTTATGCAACCTATTATGTTTTTAGTAATGTACTTTTTAACTTTATCTATATATATAGTTGGAGTTCATTTAATAAGTAATAGTTTAATGGCAGATAAAATTGCTGTTTTTGGAGATATGGTAGTTTTTTCTTCATATTCTATGCAAGTTATAATGTCATTTTTAATGTTAGCAATGATATTTATGATTTTACCTAGGGCTAATGTTTCAGCTAATCGTATAAATGAAGTTATGGATAAAGAGGTAAGTGTAAAAAATGGAAATGTAAGAGAAGTAAAGGAAGAAGGAACTATAGAGTTTAAGCATGTTTATTTTAAGTATCCTGATGCAGAAAGTTATCTTTTAGAAGATATTTCATTTAAAGTGAAAAGAGGAGAAACTATTGCTTTTATAGGGTCAACTGGAAGCGGTAAATCTACACTTATTAATTTGGTTTTAAGGTTTTATGATGTTACAAAGGGAGAAATTTTAATAGATGGGGTTAATGTTAAAGATTATGATTTAGAGTATTTGTATGAGAAAATTGGTTATGTTCCACAAAAGGCTGTTTTGTTTAAAGATAGTGTTAAAAATAATATAATTTATGGGTATAATGGGAAAGTAAAGAGTGATGAGTTAATTAATAAGGCACTAGAAGTTTCTCTTTCTAAAGAGTTTGTAGATAAGATGGAAAAGGGAAGCGATTCTTTGGTTTCTCAAGGTGGGACTAATATTTCAGGTGGACAAAAACAAAGACTTTCCATTGCGCGTGCTATAGCAAGAGAACCAGAATTTTATATTTTTGACGATTCTTTTTCAGCACTTGATTATAAGACTGATAGTTTAGTAAGAAGAAAATTAAAAGAATTTACTAAAGATGCGACTATTTTAATAGTAGCTCAAAGGATTGGAACAATTATGAACGCTAATAAGATAGTAGTTTTAGATAAGGGAAAATGTGTGGGTATTGGAACGCATAAAGAGTTACTTAAGAGTTCTATGGTTTACAGGCAAATTGCTTTATCTCAATTATCAAAGGAGGAAATAGAAAATGCCTAGAAGAGTTATTAGAAATGAAAAAGCTAAAGATTTTAAGAAATCTATATTAAGACTTTTTAAAGAATTAAGGCAATTTAAAGTGTTAATTTTTATAGGATTAATACTTGCGCTAGTGAGTTCTGTTCTTTCTATTTTAGCGCCTAATAAGTTATCAAATTTAGTAGATAAGATATCTATGGGAATTATGGTTAATTCCGAGAATTTGGGTGTTATTAGTGAAAAAGTGGGGAATAGTTTAAGTAGTGATGAGTTAAAAAATATTCTTAGTGTTAATTTAAGTGAAGAAACTATTTATAATATTACCACAGATAGTAGTATTAGTGAAAATGATAAAAATGAGTTACAAGATTATTTAAAAGGAATGGATACTTCTTTAGAAACAATAATAGGTTTAAAAGAGTTACCTATAAGTGTTTTAAACATCATTTTGCCTACTACAGAGTATAATGGAGTTTTAATAACTACTACAGATAAAATTAATTTACTTAATATGAATATAAGTGAGGATATTTCTAAGATTTTATTTAGTGATATAGTAATAGATGGAGTTAGGGTAAGTGCAAAAGACCAAAGTGAGTTTGTTAGGTTAATGAGCGATATGGGGAAAGATGCAAGTAAGCTTTACCCTCTTATAGATAAAATGCCTAAGTCTATTCAAAAGTTAGTTATGCCTAGTTTTGATATTTCGGGTATTAAAAAAATAGTTATTTTCTTAATTGTTATTTATCTTTTATCTGCTTTATTTAATTATATAGTTTCTGTTTCTATGACAATAGTTTCTAATAATTTTGCTAAGAAGTTACGTAGTGATATATCTAATAAGATAAATAAGTTACCTCTTAAGTTTTTTGATAAAAATCAAACTGGAGATATTTTATCTAGGGTTACAAATGATGTTGATACAATAGCCCAAAGTATGAACCAATCTTTTGCTACATTAGTAAGCGCTGTGACTTTATTTATTGGTACTACTGTTATGATGTTTGTTACAAATGGTATTATGGCTATTACTGCGATTGGAGCTAGTTTGATAGGATTTATATTCATGTCTATAGTTCTTAGTAAGTCTCAAAAATATTTTAAACAAAGACAAAAGTATTTGGGACGAATTAATTCACATATTGAAGAGGTTTATTCTGGACTTAATGTTGTTCGTGCTTATAATGGTAAAGTAGAAGCTAATAATGAGTTTGATTTATTAAATGATAAAGTGTATGAAGCAAATAGAAAGAGTCAATTTTTATCAGGGCAAATGATGCCAATGATGAATTTTATAGGTAATTTTGGATATGTAATGGTTTGTATAGTAGGTGCACTCCTTACAATGAACGGGCATATTACCTTTGGCGTAATTGTTGCATTTATGACATATGTAAGACTATTTACTTCTCCACTTTCTCAAATAGGCCAAGCTATGACTTCACTTCAAACTACTGCAGCTGCGAGTGAAAGGGTATTTGAGTTTGTAGATGAAGAAGAGTTATCAAGTGAAGAGGGTATTACAAAAAGTTTACAAAAGAGTGAAGTGCGCGGGGATATAGACCTATTAAATATTGAATTTACATATGACGGGAATAGTGAAGCCACAATTAAAAATTTCACTGCGCATATTAAAAGTGGACAAAAGGTAGCTATAGTAGGACCTACTGGAGCTGGTAAAACTACTATAGTAAACTTATTAATGAAGTTTTATGATATTAATAAAGGTGATATAAAGATAGATGGGGTATCTATAAAAGAACTTACTAGGGAAAATATTCATAGTTTATTTACTATGGTACTTCAAGATACTTGGCTTTTTGATGGAACTGTAAAAGAAAATATTATTTATAATAGAAAGAATATAAGCGATGAAAAAGTAAGAGAGGTTTGTGAGTATGTTGGTTTAGACCATTTTATTAAAACTTTACCACATGGGTATTCTTCTTCTTTATCCATAAGTGAAAATATTTCTCAAGGACAAAGACAACTTCTTACAATAGCTAGGGCAATGTTAGAAGATGCACCTTTCTTAATTTTAGATGAGGCAACAAGTAATGTAGATACAAGAACTGAAGAGTTAGTTCAAAAGGCTATGGATAAGCTTACTGAAGGAAAAACTTCATTTATTATCGCGCATAGACTTTCTACTATTAGGAATGCAGATTTAATTTTAGTAATGAAAGATGGAAATGTAATTGAACAAGGTAATCATGAAGAATTAATGAATAAGAATGGTTTTTATGCAGATTTATATAATTCACAATTTGAGTTATAAATAAGTAGGGGTGTTTTGTATGAAGAAATTAACAGATTTTATAATTAATAAGAGATATTTTATATTGGGAATATTTATAATATTTTCAGTTATATGTGCTTTTTTAGAAACAAAAGTAAAAATTAACCATGATATGGCAGAGTATTTACCTGATAGTTCAGAAACTAGAATGGGTAATGAAATTATGGAAAAGGAATTTGGTGATACTGTAACAAGTACATTAAATTTAATGTTTAAGGGTTTGAGTAGTGAAGAAAAGCTTAAGATAAAAGAAGAGTTAGAAAATATAGAAGAAGTAAGTGAAGTAGAATATGATGAAAGTAGTAATTATAATAAAGATGATTATACTTTGTACGCTATTACAGTAGAAGATGAGGCTGACTCTAAAGCAGCTGCTACTTTGTATCAAGAAATAAGTAAAAAATACAAAGATTATACTTTTTATACAAGTGGTGGGATATCTGAAAACAATAAATCAGTTTTACCTTTTTGGATAGTTGTTTTAGCTGTAGTAAGTGCTTTAATTATTTTACTTATTATGTGTGAGTCTTATGTAGAGCCTTTTCTATTTTTGACTTCTATACTAATCGCAGTTTTATTAAATAAGGGAACTAATATTATATTTAGTAGTGTTTCTAATATAACTGTTTCTATAACAGCTATTTTACAAATGGCTTTGTCTATGGACTATTCTATTATGTTAATGAATAGGTATGATCAAGAGAAAAAGAAAGAAAAGGATATAGTAGTAGCTATGAAAAATGCTTTATATAAGGCGTTTCAAGCAATATCTAGTAGTTCAGTTACTACTATAGTTGGTTTACTTTCTTTAGTATTTATGAGTTTTAAAATAGGTAAAGATTTAGGATTTGTACTTGCAAAAGGCGTTTTGTTTAGTTTACTATGTATATTCTTTGTACTTCCAGCTTTAATTCTTATTTTTGATAAATGGATTGTAAAAACTAAGAAAAAAAGTCCAGTTATTAAGTTAGATAAGTTAGGTAGTTTTAGTTATAAATTAAGATATTTATCGGCTCCTTTATTTCTTTTAATATTTGTTGTTAGTTTTATATTAAAGGGTAATCTTGGTATTAATTATACTGATTCAGAGTCAGATGAAGTAAGTAAGGTATTTAAGGAAAATAACCAAATGGCTATTATTTATAGAAATAAAGATGAGGAGAGTATTTCTAAGCTTTTATCTAATTTTGAAAACAATAAAAATATAGATGAGGTTTTAGGTTATGGTAACACAATAAATCAAAATTTAACTTATGATAAAGTAAATGATAAGTTAAATGATTTAGGGTATGAAAAAAGTATAGAAGATTATTTACTTAAAATTGTTTATTATGACTACTATAATAAAGATAATGAAAATATGATAATGCTTGATAACTTTTTAGATTTTATTAAGAGTGAAGTGTATTTTAATCCTAAGGCTAGTAAAAAAATAGATAATCAAGTTAAAATGGATATTGATAGATTAAGTAATTTTACTAATAGAGATAGTATGTTAAAATCTAGAACTAAAGAAGATATAGCAGATATTTTACAGATAGAGGATAGTAAATTAAAAGATATTTATATTTATTATTTATCACTAAATAATAATACTTTACTTTCATTAGAAGAGTTTGTGAATTTTATAAATAGAGATGTTTTAACTAATAGTGAGTATTCAAGTGGAGTTTCTTTAAGTTCTATAGAAAGAATTACTAATTTAGTTAATAAAGATAATTTAACAAGTAAATTGTCAAGTGAAGAAATTGCTGATTTACTTGACTTAGACAAAAAACTCGTAAATGATTTGTATAACTATTATATTAGTTTAAATAACGAAGGAACACTACTAACTATTCATGAATTTGCTGATTTTATGTTAAATACGGCTAATAATGATACACGTGTAGGAGATTTATCAATAGAAGAAATTAATAGTTTAAAATTATTATATGATTTTAGTGATACAAGTTTCTTTATGGAAAAGAAAAGTGTTAAAGAACTTTCTCAAATATTTGGAGTAGATGAAGCATTAGTACAACTTATCGCAGGAAGTGGGGAAAGTCCATACGACTTTGTAAATTATATTTTATCAAGTGATATGATAAAGGGTATGATAGATCAAAAAGACGATACTTTGGTGGGTAAATTAGAAATGCTTTCTACTGTTATGAAAAGCTCATTAAATGGAGAAAAGTTAAGTTATGAAGATTTAAGTAAAATAATTTTATTAGATAAAGATACTTTAAAAGATATTTATGTATTGTATGCAATTTATAATAGTGAATTAAAATTAAGTTTAGAAGAGTTTGTTAATTTCTTACTAGAACATAAAGAAGATGAAGCATTAAAAGAAGGGCTTAAAGATAATATTTCTTCTTTGTATTTTGTTAGCAACATTATAGATAGTGTTAAAAATAATAAAACATATTCATCTTACGAAATATCAGATTTTTTAGGTATTGATAGGGAAAACGCTGATTTATTGTATGGCTTATATACTTATAATTATGTAAATAGTGATATAGAATTTTCTCTTAAAGATATAGTTAGTTTTATACTTAATAATGTGGTAACAAATCAAAAATATTCTAGTAGAATAGGTGAGGACGAATTAGTAAAACTTAAAGTAGTAGACAAGGTTATGAATGATTCTTTAAATAATCGTGCTTATACATCTAAAGAAGTATTTGATATTATAAGTAGTTTAGGAAGTAATATAGATAGTAATACATTAGATATGCTTTATGTCTATTATGGAAGTAGTAGGGAATTTAATAATGAGTGGGAGCTTACTATAGAAAAGTTTGTAAATTATCTTAATGATAGTGTGATAAAAGATAAAAAGTTTATTGATTATATAGAAGAAGATACAAGAGAAGATATTGTAGATTCTTTAGAGACTATAAATGAAGCGAAAGAGTTACTTGTAGGGAAAGAATATTCTAGGGTAGTTTTAAATACTAAATTTAATATGGAAAATAAAGAGACTTTTGATTTTATTAGTAATACTAAAGATATGATAGAAAGTGAAGTAAGTGAATTTTATATTATAGGAGACTCTCCTATGGCATTAGAAATGAGTAAAAGTTTTGATAGTGAGTTAAATACTATTACTATAATTACAATGATTTTAATTTTTGTAGTAGTCGCAGTTACTTTTAAGTCTATAATTATACCTATTATTTTAGTTCTTACTATTCAAACAGCTGTGTTTACTACAATGGGTATTTTATCTATAATAGGAGAAAATGTATATTTTATTTCAATACTAATAGTTCAAAGTATTTTGATGGGGGCGACTATAGATTATGCTATTTTATATACTTCTTATTACTTAGAGCATAGAAAAACTTTAAGTGTTAAAGAGTCTATAATTGCTTCATATAATAAATCTATAAATACTATTTTAACTTCTAGTTCTATTTTAATTATAGTTACTTTAATTATTGCTAATTTTGCTTCACAAATTGCGGCTAAGATATGTAAGACAATTTCAGAGGGGACATTATGTTCTACAATTTTGATAATTTTCTTACTTCCTTCAGTATTAGCTTTTTGGGATAAAGTGATAGTTAGAAATAAGAAATGACATGTTGTTTTGTCATTTTTTATTTTTTTCTAGAGACTTTTTGTTATAAATTTAGTAAAATTGTATGTAGAGGTGAATAGTATGTGGTTATATATATTAATAGGGGTAATAGTTATTATTTTAGTTTTATTATTTGTTACTTATAATAGTTTTGCAAATTTAAATAATAAAGTTAAAGAGGCATTTTCAACAATGGATGTTTATTTGAAAAAGAGATGGGATTTAATTCCAAATATTGTTGAGACTGTAAAAGGATATGTTAAGCATGAAGAAAATGTGTTAAAAGAGGTTGTATCACTAAGAAATAGTGTATATGATGATATGACAACTAATGAAAAAATTAAAACTAATGAAACTTTGAGTAAAAGTATTAGTAAAATTATGGCTTTGTCAGAAGAGTATCCTGTATTAAAGGCAAGTGAAAATTTTATTAATTTAAGTAATCAACTTAGTAAAGTAGAAGATGATATTGCAAATGCTAGAAAATATTATAATGGAACTGTAAGGATATTTAATAATAAAGTAGAAATGTTTCCAAGTAATATAGTAGCAAAAATTTTTGGTTATAAAACAAAAGATATGTTTGAAGCAAGTGAAGCAGAAAGAGAAAATGTAAAGGTTGAATTGTAGGAGGAAAGTAGTGAAAAAAGTTATTAAGGGGTTTTCCTTATTTTTAGTAATTATATTATCTTTTATAGTGGTTTATCCAAAAAATGTAAAAGCTTTAGCAGAGTCTTCATATTATGATACATATCAAACTAATTCTATAAATTTAACTCCTAGCAAAAATTATGAATATAGTTCATATGATTATGTAATTGATAAATATGATATAGATATAGTTGTGAATTTAGATAATACATTTGATATTACAGAGAATATTACTGCTTACTTTAATACCCCAAAACATGGGATATATAGAACTATACCACTTAAAAATACAGTTACAAGATTAGATGGTACGACTACTACTAATCGTACTCAAGTAACTAATGTGAGTGTTGATAAAGAGTATTCGACATCTAAAGAAGATGGTAATTATAAGATTAAAATAGGTTCAGAAAGTTTTACTTTAACAGGGGAGCAATCTTATGTTATAAAATATACTTATAATCTTGGAAAAGACCCGATAAAGGATTATGATGAGTTATATTATAATATAATTGGTACTGATTGGGATACTGTTATAGGAAATATTACATTTACAATAACTATGCCCAAAGAGTTTGATTCAAGTAAATTAGGTTTTTCTTCTGGAAAAATTGGGTCTACAGAAAATGATAAAGTAAAGTATAATGTTAACGGAAATATTATTCAAGGTAGATACGAAGATATTCTCCTAGCTAATGAAGCATTAACAGTAAGATGCGAGTTACCTGAAGGTTATTTTGTGGGAGCAGGTTTAAAAGTTAATATAATTAATTATATTGTATATTTAATTCCAGTTGTATTTGTAGTAGTATCAGTACTTTTATGGTATAAATTTGGGCGTGATAATCAAGTAGTAGAAACAGTGGAATTTTATCCACCAGAAGGATTTAATAGTTTAGAAGTAGGTTTTTTATATAAGGGTAGTGCGGGGAAACAAGATGTAACATCATTACTTATATATTTAGCTAATAAAGGTTATTTAAAAATTTCTGAGACAGAAGAAGAAAATTTATTTTCTAAATCTAAAGGGTTTAAAATAATTAAATTAAAAGAGTATGATGGAGATAATGTTAATGAGAGACTATTTTTTAATGGACTGTTTACAAAAAAGACTAGAGTAGGTTTATTTACTAAAAGTAGTGAGCAAGAAGTGTTAAGTATTAGTGAGGTAACATCAGCTGATTTATATGATAACTTTTATATAACTATGAATAAAATTTTATCTAATATTAATCATAAAGAAAACAAAAAGAAAATTTTTGAAGAGTCTGCTACAAATAAATCAAGTATTATTAAATATATGATTATTGCAACATATTGTTTAATTACAATTCCGCCATTTATAGAATACGGAGATTTTTCTCTAATATTTTTTGCTTTGTTGTTTCCAGGCATTGGATTTACACTTTTATTTTGGTTACTACTAATTGATACAAAGAATGTAAAACCTGCTTATTTATCAATTTTTGTTAAGTTAATTTTGATTTTGTGGGGATTAGGTTTTGGTGGTATACCATGGGTAACTTTTGTTTTGCCGGTATTAAAACAAGATTCAGTTTATTATTTAGGTTATATTTTAGGAATTATATGTGTGTTTGGTATGGTTGTATGCTTAAAGTATTTACCAAAGAGGACTCAATATGGCAATATGATACTAGGGAAGTTAAGAGGATTTAAGAACTTTTTAGAGACAGCTGAAAAAGATAAAATAGAAACAATGGTAATGAAAAATCCTACATATTTTTATGATATTTTACCTTATGCTTATGTTTTAGATGTAACAGATGTATGGATTAAAAAATTTGAATCAATATCTTTACAAGCGCCTACTTGGTATGATAGTCCTAATGCATTTGATATGATAACTTTTGGGGCATTTATTGATTCTACTATGACTTCTGCGCAAAATGCGATGGGGTCTAGTCCGTCTAGTGATTCTGGTGGTTCTTCAGGTGGAGGATTTTCTGGAGGAGGTTCTGGTGGTGGTGGAGGCGGCTCTTGGTAGCCTCTTATAATGTTACATAATGAAAATTGCGACACCACTGGTGACGCATTTTTCATTATGTAATAATAGTATAATTAAATATACTAATGAAAGTATTATAACAGGATTTGTATATAAAAAATATAAGTATTATATTTCTATTCATAAATCAATATCTAAATAGAACTTAAAAAATCCTGAATATTCGGGTTTTGTGTATGCTTGGAGTGATAACTTTATTTATATTCGAAGAGTTAAAAATGAATATCACAAATGATTTTCAAGAGATATTAGATTATACTCATTATTGGAATTGGGCTCCAGATTGATTAGTTGTTAAAGATTTTAAGAAAAAATTCCTAAGTCATATTTTGTATTAACTTCTTTTGTATATGTTTGCCTTGAAGAATTAATTAGAATCACAACTTTAGAATGGGGTAGAAAATTATAATAGAATTTAATAATTTCTTATGACATTTTCTTGAGACATTTCTTACGACAAATAATCATGTCACTAAAAGTTCTTCCCTTGAAAATATTAAGAAATTACAAGGAATTTTAATAACTTTCTTATGACATTTTCTTGTGACATGGTATATTTAGATTATGAGATAGAGAAGATTTTTTATGGTAAATGACTTACAAAAAGTCAAAGATTTATTAATAACATGTGGTTGTAGTAAGAGAATTATATCTAACTATATCAGTTGTATTAAAAGATTTAAAAACTTTTATGAAGGAAAGGAGTTAAAAAATTTAAAGGAACAAGATATACTTGAATATTTAAAAATTAATATCTCTTAAGAACAAAAGTGCTGATAGGACTTGTTTATATTTTAATAAAATGGTAAACTATTATTGTCAAATATAAATTAAATAGAATTAGAAAGTAGTATATTCCTATATTCCAATACACATAAATAATAGATTTATTGATTTCATTAGCTAAATTAGACTTAACTTCTTCTACTAAA
>CANRHY010000003.1 GCA_947630515.1 uncultured Bacilli bacterium | reverse complement strand
GGAAGTGATAAAAAATTAAAGAAATATGGGGATATTAAAGGGGTTATACACATATCAACATTAATAATAATATTAATTTAATAAAAAGAAATGGAGGATAAATATGAAATTAAAAATTAATAAAGATATATTATTAGAAAATTTAAACTATGTAGGAAGAGCTCTTTCTAATAGGAATATTATTCCTGTTATTAATGGTATTCTTTTTGAACTAACTGAGGAGGGTTTATATTTAACTGCAGCAGATAATGAAATAACTATTAAATCTTTTATAAGTAAAGATGATATTAAAGAGATATATAATATTGGGAAAGTCGTAATTTATGGAAAATATATATTAGATATAGTTAGAAAATTGCCAACTGATGAAGTGGATATTGAAGAAATCGATGGTGGAAAAGTTGTTATATCAACACCTACAAGTAAATATAATTTAAATTCATTTGATGTTAGTGAATTTCCTAACATTAAAATGGAAGAATCACCAAACCCAGTAAAACTTACAGCAGGGTATTTTAAAGATATTATTGAGCAAACAGTTTTTGCTACCAGTACACAAGAAAGTAAACCGCTTTTAACAGGTATTAATTTAAAAATACAAGCTCATACTCTAGAGTGTGTTGCGACTGACTCTTATAGACTAGCTAAAAAGGTGATTAATTATGGAAGTAATACTGATGAAAATATTAATTTAGTAATTCCTGCTAAAAATATAAATGAATTTATTAGGTTGATTGAAAGTGAAGAAGAAGAAATTGCAATGAGTGCTTTTTCTAACAAAGTTTTATTTAAATATAGAAATATATTATTTCAATCTAGTTTATTAAATGGAACATACCCTAATACAGACCAATTAGTGCCAAGTGAATTTGAAATTATTTATAAGTTAAATTTAGATGAATTTTATAATATTATAGATAGGGCTTCTATTTTAGTTCAATCTAAAGAGAAAAATATTATTTCTTTAGAGACAAAAGAAAATAAGTTAGTTATTACTTCAAGTAGTCCTGAAATAGGTAAGATAGAAGAAGTTATGGATATTGAAGTTATAAAGGGAGAGAATATTAGAATATCATTTAGTTCTAGATATATGATGGAAGCTTTAAGAAGTTTTAAATCAAAGGAAGTTACATTATATTTTAATGGAGAAATTAAACCTATTATTATAAGAGAGAATGATAACTCAGATTTACTTCAACTAATTTTACCAATTAAAACCTATTAGTTAAAAACTTTTAGGTTTTTTTCATTTTCGACATAATACAACAAATTTCGACAAAACTGTGTGCTATTATATTGAGTTCGAAAGGAGGGAAAATATGAATTATGAAGTTAATTCTAATACTTTGGCAATTATTCCTTCTAGTAGTGGAAAATGTAAGGTATTAGAAGATAAAAAGAGTTATAATCTGAATAAAACTTCTTTAAGAGTTATTGAACACAGCTGTGAGTATTTCGGTGTTAGTTTTGCATCTAGAGTCGAGGGAAGTAAAAGGTTTGTTAAAACTAGATATAAAACGCCAATTGTTATTGAAGAGTCTTCTAGAATAGTGTTTTTTCCAGTAAAATCATTAAGAGGAAAAGATACTATGTGGATAAGTTATAATAATATTATAGAATACTATCCTAGTCATGTAAAAAAAGGTTATACTGTAGTTAGATTTAAAAATGGTTATAAGCTTGAAATCGATGTATCTTTTTATAGTTTTAATAACCAATATTTAAAAGCAGCTAGACTTTCTTCAGCAGTCGCGGATAGAGTTTATAGAAATTATTAAAAAATCTAGTATAATGAGCATATTTGTGATATAATGAGTAATAGGTATAGGAGTACTTGTATACCTATTATTTTTGATTTTGAGGTTAGAAGAGGTTTTAAAATGAATGTCACGAAGTTAGAATTAACAAATTTTAGAAATTATAAAAAATTAAAACTAGATGATTTTAAAAAAATTAATATCATAATTGGACCTAATGGAGTGGGTAAAACTTCAATAATTGAAAGTATTTATGTATGTAGTCTTGCTAGAAGTTTTAAAAGTAATGATGATTATGTTATACTTAAAAATGGTGAGAGTTTTTCTAAAATAAAACTAGAACTTAATAACAATTTGAAGAATATAAAGTTAGAATATACTTTGACTGAAGCAGGAAAAAAAACAAAAATTAATAGTACTTTAAAAAAGAGAATTAGTGATTTTATTTCACAATATAAAGTAATTCTTTTTTCACCAGATGAACTCAGAATAATAAAAGAGTCTCCTAATACTAGAAGAAATTATTTAAATATTAGTTTATCTCAAATTAATAAGTCATATATTAAACTTTTAAATAATTATAATGTTCTTATTAGAAATAAAAATGATTATTTAAAAAAGATGTATATTAATTCTAATATGGATTCTACATATTTAGATATACTTGATAAAAAAATAGCAGAATTTGGTAGTGAAATATGTAAAATTAGAAGTGAATATATTGATAAATTAAATAAATATATTAAGAAAATTTTTAAAAGATTTAAAAAAGATGACGAAGTTAGTATAAGGTATGATAGCCAGTTTTCTCTAAAAAATGAGGAGGAGATAATAAAACTTCTTAAAAAAACTAGAAATAATGAATTATCACTAGGGCTATCTAAAACTGGAATACATAGAGATGATATTGTATTTCTTCATAATGGTAATAATTCAAAAGAATTTAGTTCAGAGGGTATTCAAAAGTTAATTTTATTATCTTTAAAGATGGCTGAGTTAGAAGTTTTAATTAATGATTATTATGAAGAGCCTATACTTCTTTTAGATGATTTATTTAGTGAGTTAGATATTGTTAATCAAAATAGTATTTTAAATAATTTAAATAAAAATATACAAGTTTTTATAACAACAACGGATATTAATAATGTTAAAAAAAGTATGTTAAGAAATGCTAAGGTTATTGACTTAGGTGAAAGGGTGGTATAAATGAACGGAGAACATTATAATGAAAATGATATTCAAGTTCTTGAAGGACTTGAAGCTGTTAGAAAAAGACCTGGTATGTATATCGGTACTACCAGTGAAAGGGGTCTTAATCATTTAGTATGGGAAATTGTTGATAATTCAGTAGATGAAGCACTTGCAGGATATTGTGATGATATTGAAATAACAATTAATAAAGATGAGTCAGTTACTGTTAAAGATGATGGACGTGGTATTCCAACTGGAATCCACCCTAAGACTGGTGTTAGTACTGTTGAAACTATATTTACTGTACTACATGCAGGCGGTAAATTCGGTGGCGGAGGCTATAAAGTAAGTGGAGGATTACATGGAGTTGGTGCTTCAGTTGTTAATGCTCTTAGTACTATGCTAGAAGTTAAAATTTATCAAAATGGTAATGTTTATTATCAAAAATATATAAATGGTGGACATCCTGTAGGAAAACTAGAGATTATTGATAAGTGTGACCCAGAAAGAACTGGTACATCTGTAACATTTTTACCAGATCCTACTATTTTTAAGGAAACTACTATATATAATTATGATACTTTAAGACATAGAGCACAAGAGTTAGCGTTTTTAAATAAAGGGCTTCAAATTAAACTTATAGATTTAAGAAATAATAAGAGTGAAGCATTCCTTTATAATGGCGGGATTATTGAATATGTTAAGATGCTTAATGAAAATAAGACTCCAATTCATGATGATATAATCTATTGTGAGGGAGAAGAAGATGGTATTGAAATAGAAGTAGCATTACAATATAATGATGGGTATAGTTCTAATATTTATTCTTTTACTAATAATATCAATACAGTAGAAGGTGGAACTCATGAAGAAGGTGTGAGACTTGCACTTTCAAGAATTATAAACAAGTATGGTAAAGCAAGTAATATATTAAAAGAAAAAGATGATACTTTAACTAGCGATGATGTTAAAGAAGGACTTACAATGATTATTTCTTGTAAACATCCTGATCCTCAATTTGAAGGTCAAACAAAAACAAAATTAGGAAATGCGGAAGTTAGAAAGATTGCAAGTAATGTTTTTGGAGAAAAATTAGAAAAGTTTTTAATGGAAAATCCTGCAGAAGCTAAGTTAATACTTGAAAAATGTATTTTGGCTTCACATGCTAGGTTAGCTGCGAAGAAAGCACGTGAGACAACTAGAAGAAAAGGTGGACTTGAAATTACTAATAAATGGGGTAAATTAACTGATTGTAAGAGCAATGATCCAAGTATTAGTGAAATATTTATAGTCGAGGGAGATTCTGCTGGAGGTAGTGCAAAAGATGGAAGAGACTATATGACACAAGCGGTACTTCCTTTACGTGGTAAGATATTAAATGTGGAAAAAGCACGCTTAGACAGGGCTTTAAATAATGAAGAAATTAGAAGTATTATAACAGCATTTGGTACTGGTATTGGTGAAGAATTTGATATAAGTAAATTAAGATATCATAAAATTATTATAATGGCTGATGCCGATGTTGATGGAGGACATATTAGAACACTATTGTTAACATTATTTTATAGATTTTTTAGACCTATAGTTGAACAAGGACATGTATACGCTGCTCAGCCCCCTTTATTTAAAGTAGTACATGGTAAGACAATTCATTGGTGCTTAAACGAACAAGAAAGAGATGATTATATATCTTCTTTACCTGAAAATACTAAGTATGAAATTAGTAGAAATAAGGGTTTAGGAGAAATGGATGCTAAGGAACTTAGAGAAACAACAATGAGTATTGATAATAGAGTATTAAAGCAAATTACTGTAGAAGATGCAATGCTTGCAGATAAAGTTTTTGAAACTCTTATGGGAGAAGAAGTAGAACCAAGAAGACAATTTATTGAAGAAAATGCAAGATATGCAGAGCTAGATATATAGGAGGTTTTGTATGGATAATATTAAAAATGAAAATATAGTAAAAGAGATGGAGACATCGTTTCTTGATTATTCAATGAGTGTTATAGTTGCACGTGCGCTTCCTGATTTAAGAGATGGGTTAAAGCCGGTACATAGAAGAATATTGTATTCAATGTATGAAAATGGTTATACACCAGATAAACCTTTTAGGAAAAGCGCAAAAATGGTCGGAGATGTAATGGGTAGTTATCACCCACACGGAGATACTGCTATATATGATTCTTTAGTTAGAATGGCTCAACCATTTAGTTATAGACATACGTTAGTAGAAGGACACGGAAACTTTGGTTCGCTAGATGGAGATGGAGCTGCAGCAATGCGTTATACTGAATCAAGGTTATCTAAAATTAGTATGGAACTTTTAAGGGATATAAATAAAGATACAGTAGATTTTACTGATAACTTTGACTCAACTTCAAAGGAACCTACAGTTCTTCCTAGTAGATTTCCTAATATTTTAGTAAATGGCGCCATGGGTATTGCTGTTGGTATGGCTACTAATATTCCACCACATAATTTAGGGGAAACTATTGATGGCTGTATTGCATATCTTGAAAATAATGATATTACAACACAAGAATTAATGAAATATATTAAAGGACCAGATTTTCCAACTGGGGCAGTTATTCTTGGAAATTCAGGTATTGTAAAAGCTTATGAAACAGGTAAAGGTACTATTACTATAAGAGCTAAAGCAGACATAGAGGAGAGTAATGGTAAGAGTAAAATAATTATTACAGAGATTCCTTATCAAGTAAATAAAAGAGATTTACAACAACGTATTGGTGAGCTTGTAAGGGATAAGGTTATTGATGGTATAGCAGATTTACATGAGGAAACAAACCTTGAAAATGGTATTAGAATAGTTGTAACTGTAAAAAAAGATGCAAATGCTAATGTTGTTCTTAATAATCTTTATAAACATACACAACTTCAAACAAGTTATGGAATTAATTTTCTTATGATTGACCAAAAGACTCCTAAAACCTTAGGACTTAAGGATATTATTGCTAAATATGTAGATTTTCAAAAGGAAGTTATTATTAGAAGAACAAAGTTTGAGTTAGATAGGGCTCTTAAGAGAGTCCATATTCTAGAAGGTTATAAAATAGCTTTAGATAATCTAGATGAAGTTATTAACATTATCAGAAATAGTGAAAGTGATAGTGTTGCAAAGAATACTTTAATGAGTAGATTTGCATTAGATGAAGTTCAAGCAGATAGTATTCTAGAATTAAAATTAAGGCGTTTGACAGGCTTAGAGAGATCTAAGATAGAAAGTGAGCTTGCAGATTTAGTTAAGCTTATTGAAGAATTACGCGGTGTTTTGGCTAGTGATGAAAAAGTTGTTAACATTATAAAGGAAGAAATGTTAGAGATTAAGAATAAATATGCAGATGAAAGAAGAACAAAAATTGATATGTCAGCTATAGATTATATAGAAGATGAATCTTTAATTCCTGAAGAAGATGTAATTATTACATTAACCAACAAGAACTATATTAAGAGAATTACAACAGATACTTATAAAACTCAACATAGAGGCGGTGTTGGAATTAAAGGAATGGGTACAAATGAGGAAGATTTTGTAGAGCAAATAATAAACTTATCCACACACGATTTTCTATTATTCTTTAGTAGCAAAGGAAGAGTTTATAGGTTAAAAGGTTATGAAGTGCCAGAATTTTCTAGAACTTCAAAAGGTTTGCCACTTGTTAATTTGATTCAAGTTGATAAGGACGAAACAATTAGTACAGTAGTTAAAATTGAAAAAGAAAATTCTGATAAATATTTAGTTTTTGGTACTAAAAATGGTGTTATAAAGAGAACGTTAATTAGTGAATTTGATAATATTAGACAAAGTGGTAAAATAGCTATATCTTTAAGAGATGATGATGAATTAATTTCAGTTAAAAAATCTACTGGTAATGATCAGATATTAATGTGTTCTTCATTAGGTAGAATGGTAAGGTTTAATGAAAGTGAAGTCCGTATTATGGGTCGTACCGCTACAGGTGTACGTGGAATTAATTTGATTAATGACACTTGTGTAGGTATGGAAGTTACTAATGAAAATAATGATGTATTAGTTGTTACTGAAAAGGGTTATGGAAAGAAAACACCAGTTTCAGAATATAGAGAAACTAAACGAGGAAGTAAAGGTGTTAAGACATTAAATATAACTGATAAAAATGGTAAAATTGTTGGATTTAAATCAGTGACAGATGACAATGATTTGATGATTGTAACTAACGAAGGCATCGTAATAAGGCTTGATATTAACGGCATTTCAAAAATGGGAAGAGTAACACAAGGAGTAAGACTTATTAATTTAAAAGATAATAACGCAGTAGCAACTATTTCTGTAGTTAACAAATATATAGAAGAAAATAGCGAAGAAGTTATCAACAATGAAAATGAATAAAAGGTAATGTTCCACGTGGAACATTACCTTTTTGGATTTTATAAATAATAAATATCTAATGTTTCACGTGAAACATTAGATATGTTTTTTTCGATTGTTTATTTAATATTAAAAATTTTAAATAAAAATATAATAAACTTTAGATAATTAACAATGTTCCACGTGGAACATTGTTATAAATTTATTTAAATAACAATAACTTTTGAATTGTTTTTTAATAAAAGATAAAAATGATATTATCAGATTTTATAATATATTCAATGTTCCACGTGGAACATTGAATAACAAATTATTATAATTAACTAATATTTAATTAAATTTATATGTATAATTATATAAATTTAATAAACTGATTAATGTTTCACGTGAAACATTAATTAGTAAGCATAATTTCTTTTATTGGTCGAGTTGATTTATTAGTAATTTAATTAATGTATATCTATTTCTAATGTTCCACGTGGAACATTAGAAATAAAATGCTTATAATAAAAAACTTTTTTCTTATAGTTTGATTAAAAAGAATTATAAGAATAAGTTATAAACATTTTAATTTTTTATATTAATTATTATTATGAATTGTAATGTTCCACGTGAAACATTACAATTATGGTTGTATTATTTTTTTAATATGTTATAATTTTATTGGCACAACATATAACGTGGAATCAGGTCAGGATTGGAAAATAGCAGCCTTAACACTAATTATATGTGTGTGCTTTTTTAATAATAATAAGGTGATTTTTTATGATAGATAAGATATATGAAAAACTTTATAAATTATCTTTAAAAGCATATAAGATGGGTGAAGTTCCAGTGGCAGCTTTGGTGGTAAGGAAAGGTAAGATTATATCTAGTGCTATAAATAAGAGAAGTTATTCACATAATCCTTTAGATCATGCTGAAATTATAAGCATTATAAAAGCTAGTAAAAAACTAAAAGATTGGAGACTTTCTGAATGTGATATGTATGTAACTATGTATCCTTGTCATATGTGTTTAGAGGTAATTAAAGAGTCAAGAATTAACAAAGTATATTATTTGGTACAAAATAAAAAGAATATAAATCTAAAAACTGATATTATCAAATTAGATAGTATTTATTCACAAAAATTAGTAGAATTGTTAACAAATTTTTTTAAAAAGTTAAGATGATTTTGTATAATTATTCACTTTTTAGTGATATAATTTTTTTAGGAGGTTTTTATGTCGTATACAGCTTTATATAGAAAATATAGACCGACTAATTTTAAGAATGTTGTTGGTCAAGATGTTATAGTTGATGTATTAAAAAATTCAATTATTAACAATCATGTAACTCATGCATATTTATTTACTGGGCCTAGAGGAACGGGTAAGACTAGCATTGCTAAGATATTTGCGCATGCTGTAAATTGTCAAAATTTTACTGATGATGTTTGTGGTAATTGTACAGTTTGTAAAGAATTACAGGTTAATGATACTGATATTATAGAAATTGATGCTGCTAGTAATAATGGTGTTGACGAGATTAGAACTTTAAGAGATAATGTTAAACTTTTACCAAATTTTTGTAAATATAAAATCTATATTATCGATGAAGTACATATGTTATCAACAGGAGCTTTTAATGCTTTATTAAAGACTTTAGAAGAACCCCCAGAACATGTGATTTTCATTTTAGCAACGACAGAGCCAAATAAAATTCCTTTAACAATATTGTCAAGATGTCAAAGATTTGACTTTAATAAAATTGATTTAGAATCGTTGGTTAAAAGGTTAAACTTTATATTGTCAAATGAAAATGTAAATTTACCTGATGATGTGATTAAATATATTGCAAAGTTGTCTGATGGTGGACTTAGAGACGCGATTAATTTATTAGATCAAGTAATATCATTGGATAAGGAAAATATTACTATTGAAGATATTGATAAATTAAGTGGAAATGTTTCAATTAGTACTATTTTTAGATTATTTGATTATCTTTGTGATAAAAAATATGATTTGTTACTAGATTATGTTAGTGAACTTTCATTGAATGGTCGTAATTATCTTGATATTGTTAATTCAATGCTTCTTTTTATTAGAAATTATAGTATTAATATTCAAATTAATGACTATTTTGATAAAAGTTATAGTGATAACTTAAACAAATATTCTATTTCACATGATAATTTAATTGCTATTACCAAGTTATTAACTGAACTTACATATGAGATGAAAAATACTACTGACCAAAAATTGTTATTTGAAATTTATCTTTTTCAAATATCTAATATATTAGATCAAAGTGATGAAAAAGAAGTATCTTATTCACAAATTCAAAATACAGATTCAGAAGTTATTAACAATTTAGAAATAAAAACAGAAAATAATCCACAAGATATAATCGAAAATGAAAATAAAAAAGAAAAAAAAGATGATACTACTTTGAAGATAGAAGAAAGTGGTGAATCTAGTTTAAAAAAATTAAAAGATATTAGAATAAATAATGTTTTCTCAGAAGCATCTAAAGATATTTTAAACTCAGTTATTAAAGATTATGATAGAATTAATGATTATATTTCTAGTAAACTTTATAATACTTTTGCTGCTCTGTTAATTGATGGACATGTAGTAGCGGCTTCTAAAGAATACTTGCTCTTTGCTTTTCCTGATGAATCATATATTCCTGTGTTTGATTCTAATTATAAACAAATTGAAATTTTTCTTAATGAAATATATGATATTTCTTATAAAATCGTTGCTGTGACTTTTAATGAATGGGAAAATTTAAAGAAAGAATTTATTTATAATAAAAAAAATAATATTTCTTATGTTAAAATTGATGAAAATGATGTAAAATTAGAAGTGAGAGATAATTTAAATAATCTCGAGAATTCTGCACTTGATTTATTCGGTGAAGATAGTATAAGTGTAAAATAGATAGGAGGATTTTATATGAATATGCAAAGTTTAATGGCTCAAGCACAAAGAGTACAAAAGGAATTGGAAAAGGCAAATACTGAAATTGAAAATTCTACTTTTACTGGTAAAAGTGGAGCAGTAAATGTTACTATGACTGGTAAAATGTCTGTAACAAAAGTTGAAATTGTAGATAGTTCAGTATTAAGTGATAAAGAAATGCTTGAAGATATGGTAATGATTTCTATTAATGATGCTTTATCACAAATATCCAAAATGAAAGAAGAAAAACTTGGTAAATATGCTGGTGGACTTGGAGGGTTATTTTAAATAATGTATCCTTTAGAATTTCAAGATTTAAAAGATAGTTTTAAAGAACTTCCTGGAGTCGGAGATAAATCTGCTGAAAGATATGTTTATGCTATAAATGAACTTGATAAAGATAAAGTTGAAAAAATGGCTGATAGTTTGATTAAATTCAAAAATAATATTCGTACTTGTTCTGTATGTGGTTGTTTATCTAGTCAAGATTTATGTAGTGTTTGTTCTTCAAAAACACGTGATAAATCTATTATATGTGTAGTAGAGGATTCCAAAAGTGCATTTGCTTTTGAAAGTACTGGAAAATATAATGGTTTATATCATGTATTGGGTGGACTTATTTCTCCGATAGATGAAATTAATCCAGAAGATATAAATATATTAAGTTTGATATCTAAAAGAATTACTGATGAAGTTAAGGAAGTTATTTTAGCCCTTAATTCTTCTGTAGAAGGAGATATGACCTCTTTATATATTCAAAAGAAACTAGAAAATAAAAATGTTAAAGTATCAAGACTTGCGTACGGATTGCCTGTTAATGCTGATATTGAATATTTAGATCCTTTAACTATTATAAGAGCTATAGAAGATAGAAAATATTTATCATAATTTAATATTTAATTAATACAATTTATTGGAGGAAAGTTATGCAATATTTTGTATTATTTATTAAAAAATTAGTTATAGCAATATGTATGATTTATACTTTTGATTTAATAGTTAGTAGTGTAGGAATATTTATACCAATTAATGTTGTTACGGTTTTATCAGTTACTTTTCTTGGGCTTCCTGCAATGTTTGGGTTGTTGATATTAAAAAATTGTATGTAGGAAGTGATTCAAAATGAATAAAATTTTAAAAGAGCATTTTGAAAATATGTTCTCATCTAATAGGGTGGGGCACTCTTTTTTGTTATGTAATACTAATTATGATAATCTTAAAGAGGACCTTGAGGAAATTCTTTCTGATTATTTTTTTCATGAAAAAATTGATATTGATAATAATCCTGATATTTATATTTTAAAGCCAGAAAATGGTAGTATTAAAAAAGAAGCTATTTTGGAATTACAAAGTGAATTTAAATATATGTCCCAAATTCATGATAATAGAATTTATATAATTGATCATGCTGAACTTATGAATGATTATGCTTCTAATTCGTTATTAAAGTATATAGAAGAACCTGAGAAAAATATATATGCTTTTTTAATTACGTCTAATGTTAATAAAATTTTACCAACAATTAAATCTAGGTGTCAGGTTTTATTTATTTCTAATGGCAGTGATTTAGAATTATCAAAGATAGATAGTGAAATTATTGATAAAGTAGTTTCTTTTGTTATGAATTATGAAAAAATTGGGATTGATATTATTGCAGATGAATTTAATTACTTAGATAAAAAGGTAGATAAAGAAACTTTAAAAACTTTTATAAGACTTATGAAATATTTTTATAGAGATATTCTTAATTATAAGATATATGAAATTTGTAAAGATTTTATGGCTTATGAGAGTAAAATAAAAGAAATATCAGAAAAAAATGAAGAAAAATCTATAATAAATAAATTAATAGTTTTAAATAAATATGAAAATATGTTAGAATATAACTTGAATATAAATTTATTTTTAGATAATTTAATTATTGAAATGGAGGAACATAATGAATAATGTGATCGGTGTAACTTTTAAAAAAAATGGTAAAATATATTTTTTTGATGGAAATGACTTGCTTATTAATGATGGTGATAATGTTATAGTAGAAACTGAAAGAGGACTTCAATTGGGCTTTGTTATAATGGCTAATATTATTAATAAAGAAGTTATTCCTGATATGAAGAAAATAATAAGAGTAGCAACTAAAGAAGACTTGGAGGTTTTTGAAAAGAATTTTAAAGATGCTTCTATGGCCTTAATAGATGCGAAAAATATATCAAAAGATTTAGATTTAGGAATGAATATAATAGATGCAACTTATACATTAGATAGGAGTCAACTTATTTTTTACTTTGTCGCTGATGGAAGAGTAGATTTTAGAGAAATGGCTAAAGAGTTAGCTAGAATATATAAAACTAGGATAGAATTAAGACAAATAGGAATTAGAGATAAAGCTAAAGAAGTATCTGGAATAGGACAATGCGGAAGACAACTTTGTTGTTCATGTTTTTTAAAAAATTCTATGGATTCTGTTTCTATCAATATGGCAAAAAATCAAAATCTTTCTTTAAACCCATCTAAAATTAATGGGCAATGTGGAAGACTTTTATGTTGTTTAAATTATGAAGATTCTGTGTATGAAGAATACAGGGAGGGAATGCCTAATATTGGTGATGAAGTATCTACACCTAATGGGGAAGGTAAAGTTGTTTCGATGGATATTTTAAAAAGAACTTATACTGTATTACTTCCTGAGGGTGAAAGAGTCGAGATTAATTTGAACATAAAGAGTGATAATAATGAAAAATGTAGTGAATGACTTAGTTGGATATGATAATTTAAAAATAATCCAAAATAGTGATTATTTCAATTTTAGTTTAGAATCAGTATTATTACCGAGATTTTGTCAAGTAAAGAAAAATATGAAAATATTGGATTTATGTACTGGTAATGCTCCAATTCCATTAATATTAAGTACAATGACTGATTCTAAAATAATTGGAGTAGAGATTCAAAAGGAAATTTTTGATTTAGCAATAGATACAGTTAAACTTAATAATTTAGAAGAAAAGATAAGTATATTAAATATGGACGCAAAAGATATTGTAAATGAATTTTCTACTGATAGTTTTGATCTTATTACTTGTAATCCTCCATATTTTAAATATGTAAAATCTAGTAATTTGAATCAAAATATGGTAAAATCTATAGCCAGACACGAGATAAAAATAAAAATTTCTGATATAATAATTATAGCAAGAAAATTGCTTAAGAATAATGGAAGTTTAGTGTTAGTACATAGAGTGGATAGACTTGCAGAAATTATTAATTTGCTTACATTAAATAATTTATCTGTTAAAAGATTAAGATTTATTTATCCTAAAATGAATGAAGAAGCTAATTTAGTTTTAATAGATGCAAGAAAAAATGGAAATGTAGGACTGAAAGTATTAAAGCCACTTGTTTGTCATAATGAAGATGGAAGTTATACAGATGAGGTTTTAAAAATGTTTGAGAGGTAAGAATGATACAAAAAAGTTATGATAGTGAAATTAGTAATTTATATTTAGTACCTACACCTATAGGAAATTTAAAAGATATTACTTATAGGGCTGTAGATGTTTTAACTATGGTTGATGCAATTTTTGCTGAAGATACTAGAGTAACCATTAATTTATTAAATAATTTAAATATAAAAAACAAGGTATTTCCCTGTCATAAATTTAATGAAGCCCAAGCTAGTAAATCTATTTTAAAACTTTTAAGCCAAGGTAAAAATGTTGCTATTGTAACTGATAGAGGTACTCCACTTATAAGTGACCCTGGTTCTTTGGTAGTTAGTGAAGCTATAAAATCCGGATACAATGTAATTGCGCTTCCAGGTGCTTCAGCTTTGCTTCCTGCTTTAAATATGTCAAATATATCAAGTGAAAAATTTTTATTTTATGGTTTTCTTAATTCAAAAGAAAGCGCTAGTGTTAAAGAATTGACACTACTTAGTAAGTTAAATTTTACAATTGTTTTATATGAATCTCCACATAGACTTAATAAAACTTTACAAAACATTTATAAAATTATGGGTGATAGACAAATTTCTATTTCCCGGGAAATATCAAAATTGCATGAAGAGGTTTTTAGAAGTAGTGCATTAGAAGCAACTAAGTTATATGAAGAACCTAAGGGTGAATTTGTTATTGTTATTACAAAAAATGAAGAAGAGGTAAATTATGATGAACTACTTTTAGAAGTTGTTGATTTAATTAAAACTGGTATTAGTTCAAAGGATGCTATAAAAGAAATTGCTAAAAAATATGATGTAAGTAAAAATATTTTATATAATATGTACGAGGAGAGAAGAAAATGAAATTAGTTATTGGTTTAGGAAATATAGGTAACGAATATGAAAATACAAGACATAATGTTGGCTTTATGGCTATAGATAATTATTTGGGAAATGTTTCTTTTAAAGAGAAAAATTCAGCTATGTATTACGAAACGAATATTAATGGTGAAAAAGTTATTTTTATAAAACCTACTACTTACATGAATAATAGTGGTATGGCTGTAAGAAAATATGTAGATTACTATAAAATTGATATTTCCGATATATTAGTTATCTATGATGATATGGACTATGAAGTAGGTACTTTCAAAATTAAAAAAAATGGTAGTTCAGCTGGGCATAATGGAATAAAAAGTATTATAGAAAATTTAGGTACTATGGATTTTAAACGTATTAGAATAGGAATTTCAAAAAGTGATAATGATACTATATCTTATGTTTTAGGTAAGTTTAGTGTAAGTGAGATGGATTCTATTAAAGGAGTTTTATCTGTTATAAATTATGTATTAGATGATTATTTTAAAATTGATTTTGAAAAACTGATGAGTAAATATAATTAGGAGGTGTCAGTTTGATTAAAAATTTATTTAATGAAAAATTAAATAATGGATATAAGATTTCTATATCAATGAATGAAATATACTATCAATTTTTGCAGTATATGTTTTTTTCGTTAAATAAAAGTTTAGTCATAGTTACTCCTACGTTAACTGAAGCTAATAATATTTATGCTGCTTTAAATAATAGATTAAAAAATACATATATATTTCCGGATGATGATTATTTGACTAAACACGCAATTGCGATTTCTCCAGAACTTACTTTAATGCGTATGAAATTTTTAAATAATATTAATCAAAATGAAAAATGTATTTTAATATGTCATACTAATAGTATTTTAAAAAAATTACCACCATTTCAAGAGTTTAAAAATAAAAATATTAAAATTAAAGTAGGCGATGAATTTTCTAGAGATAAGCTTATAAATATGTTAGAAGATATAGGATATAAAAGAGAATCAATGGTGACAAATACTGGTGAATATAGTGTTAGAGGTTTTGTTGTTGATATTTTTTCTATTTTTCAAGAACATCCAATTAGAATAGAATTTTTTGATAATGAAATTGAAAAAATTAAATATTTTAATGAAGTTACTCAAATTTCATATGAAGAAATTAATGAGTTTGTTATTAAACCTATTTTTGATGATTTTAAAAATAGTGATTCTTCGGTTTTAGATTATGTTAGTGATGCGGTGCTTGTTTATCAAGATTTTAATCAAATTAAAAATGTAGAAGACTCTATTAAAACACAAATGAAATACTATGATGATAGTACTTCTATGTTAACTTTGGATAATTTAAAATCAAACGAAACCTATTATATAGATACTATAGATAATAAGGATAATTATAATTTAATAATAAAAGCTTCTTCTATAGAAAATTTTAATGGGGACGTAGAGAAATTTAAATGTTTATTGAAAGAAAAAAATGCTTTTTTGTGTTCAATAGATGATGATTTTGTAAAAAAATTTACTATTAATAAAGACAAAATTATTTTAGAAGATATTACAAGTGGTTTTATTTATAATGAAATGTATTATTTGTCTAAGGGAGATTTATATCAACTTCCTAGAAAAATTAAGTATGATACTGGCTATAAACTTGGTAAAAGAATTGATTCTATAGATAAATTAGAAGTAGGAGATTATGTTGTTCATAAAAAACATGGTATAGGTATTTATATGGGGATTAATACTATTTCTAAGAATGGAGTAATGAGAGATTATATTTTAATTAAATATAAAGGTGATGATAAATTATATTTATCTCTTGATAATTTAGATAAGTTATATAAATATTCTTCTAAAGACGGAACTAAGCCTACAATTTATAGATTAAATAGTGTTGAGTGGCAAAAAACTAAAATGAAAATTAGACAAAAAGTCAGAGATATAAGTGGGGAATTAATAAATATTTATAAAAATAGAAGTAATAGTTATGTGGAATCTTTTTTACCAGATACGCCAGAGCAAACAATTTTTGAAAATGAATTTATTTTTGAAGAGACACCTGATCAAATTAGATGTACTGAAGAAATTAAGAAAGATTTGGAAAGTAATAAACCTATGGATAGACTTTTGTGTGGCGATGTAGGATATGGTAAAACCGAAGTAATATTTAGAGCTATGTTTAAAACAGTTATGAATAGTAAACAAGTAATGTATTTGTGTCCGACGACTCTTTTGAGTTATCAACAATTTACAGCTGCTAGAGAAAGATTTATTAATTTTCCAGTTAATATTGTAGTTTTAAATAGATATAGTACTAAAAAAGAAGTTGATTCAACTTTAGAAGGACTGGCTGATGGAACTATTGATATTGTTTTTGGAACTCATAGGCTCTTAAGTGGCGATGTTATATTTAAAGATTTAGGCTTATTAGTAATAGATGAAGAACAACGATTTGGTGTAATGCATAAGGAAAAAATTAAAAAGATTAAATCTAATGTTCATGTTTTAAGCGTAAGTGCAACACCAATACCAAGAAGTCTTCAAATGAGTTTAATAGGAGTTAGAGATTTATCATTAATAGAAACCCCTCCAAAAAATAAACTTCCAGTACAAACCTATGTTATAAATTATGATCCTTATATTTTAAGAGAGGTTGTTTTAAAAGAAAAAGCTAGAAATGGGCAAGTATTCATTCTTTATAATAAAGTAGAAGATATGGAAAGTATTGTTAACAAATTTAGAAATCTTATTCCAGAAGTTAGTATGTGTTATGCACATGGAAAAATGAATAAAGAACAAATGCAAGATATTATGTATGAATTTACTGAAGGAAATTATGATGTATTAATCAGTACTACTATAATTGAAAATGGAATTGATATTCCTAATGCTAATACGATAGTTGTAATGAATGCTGATAGATTTGGACTTTCTCAATTATATCAAATTCGGGGACGTGTTGGTAGAAGTGATAGACAGGCATATGCTTATTTAATGTATGATAAAAGTAAGGTTTTGACTGAAACAGCCGTTAAAAGATTAGACGCTATTAAAGAGTTTACATCTTTAGGTAGTGGGTATAAAATTGCAATGAGAGATTTAAGTATTCGAGGAGCTGGCGATTTATTAGGCAGTGAACAAGCGGGATTTATTGATTCTGTTGGAGTTGATATGTATTTGGAACTTATTAATGAAGAATTAAGCGGTAAAAATATTAGTGAAGATGATGTTAAAGAAGAAGTAAAAATAGATGATGTTAATAATCATATAGGTAAAGAATTTACAGACGAAGATGCAATTTCTATTATGATTCATCAAAAAATAATTGGTATAAATACATATGAAGAACTTGAAAAAGTTAAAGAAGAAATTAAAGATATATTTGGTAATTTTACAGATGATATGGAAATTTATATGTATCAGGAATTAACAGAAAAAATGATAAGTAGATTAAATATAAAATTATTAATTAATGATTCTCATAAGTTTAGTTTCAGTTTAAATGAAGAAGTTTACAATCACCTCAATATAGAAAGATTATTTATTGAATCTACTAAAATTAATACTAAATTCAATTTTGTTTATAGGGGAAACTCTATTATAATTACTTTAAATAAAAATGGGTTAGAAAAGCATTATATATATTATATTTTTAAAATACTAGAGTATATAGAAAATAATAGGAATATGTAAATAATTATATTCTTATTATTTTTAGTATAATTTATTAAAACATTCTCAAAATATTATTAAGAGGTGTGTATGAAAAATACTGGTGTTATACGAAAAATAGATGAACTAGGTAGAATAGTAGTACCTAAGGAAATTAGAAAAAATCTAAATATTAAAAGTGGAGAAGACGTTCAAATTTATGTAGAGGATGATAAAATTATATTGAAAAAATATCAAAGAGTTCTTTCAATTAAAGAAATTGCTATTAAGTATTTATCAAAAATCCAAAAATTAACTATGTGTGATGTTTTAATTACTGATAGAGAAAAAGTTATTTTAAGTTTATCTAAAAATTATGATGGGTGTTTGATTGATAATAAATTTATTACGGCTATTAATGAAAGAAAACAAGAAATAGGGAGAACTTTTAACTTTAATAATCAAAGTCTTAATAAAGAATATTATATTAATCCGATAATAGTTGATGCTGATGCTATTGGATCTATAATTTTAATTAGTAATGATTCTATTTTAGATAAAGATAAAATGCTAATTGATGTATTAAATATCATGTTTAGTATAGAATTATATTAGAAATACTTGAAAAGTTTGATATTTTGTGGTATATTACTTTAGCAAAGAGTTTCTATAGTTAGTTTTAACTATGGCGAAAGGAGAATAGATATGAAAAAAGGAATTCATCCAGAACTAAAAGAGTGCAAAGTAAAATGTGCTTGTGGAAATGAGTTTGTTGTAAAAAGCACTAAAGAGGAAATACATCTTGAAACTTGTAACAAATGTCATTCATTTTATACTGGTAAGCATGTAACTGCTAGAACAGGTAATGTTCAAAAGTTTAAAGAAAAATATGGAATAGAATAGTCAAATTTATGACTATTTTTTATTTTTATCTTTATTTTTTCTAAAATTGATATATAATAAT
Source organism: uncultured Bacilli bacterium (assembly GCA_947630515.1). Lineage (GTDB taxonomy): Bacteria > Bacillota_I > Bacilli_A > RF39 > UBA660 > MGBC139354. The sequence goes on along the minus strand of CANRHY010000003.1, from coordinate 1,001 downwards.
AAATAGGTGAATAATATGATATTTGGAATTGCTTCTGACCATAGAGGTTATAAATTAAAAGAAAAGGTTAAAAGGTATTTAAAAAGAAGGAAAATTGACTTTGTTGATTATGGAACTGAATCTAAAGAAGTAGTTGATTATAATGATTATGCTAGAAAAGTATGTGAAGCTATTCAAAAAGGTGAAGTTACTAATGGAATCTTAATATGCGGGACTGGTATAGGCATGTCAATTATGGCAAATAAATTTAAGGGTATTATGTGTGCAAAAGTTGATAGCGCGGTTGAAGGAAGACTTGCTAAAGAACATAATGACGCTAATGTTATAAGTTTTTCTGCTGATTTATTGTTTTTTGAGGCGAAAGATATTATAGATTCTTATGTTAAAAGTGAATTTTTAAATACTGAAAAGTATATAAATAGAATAGAAAAAATAAAAGAGGTAGAAGAACATAATATTATTACTAATAAAAAAGGTAGTAAGAAAACAAAAGAAGATAATTAATAGTTTTAGGAATAATTGTTATATTAAAAGCATATATAATTTATATGAAAAAGTATATGATAATTATTCCAATTTTATTTTTTATTTATTTGAGTACTTTAAATTTGAAATTTTCTAGTGCACAACAAGTAAATAAAGATGATTATAATGAAAAAGAAGAAATTCAAGAAGAAATAAGTGAAGACGTAGAAGAAAAATTGGTGATGGTTTCATATGGTGGGGATACTTTGAATATTTCTATAGATGAATATGTTAAAGGAGTTTTAGCGTGTGAAATGCCTGCTTCTTTTGATATTGAAGCATTAAAAGCAATGGCAATCGCAGCAAGAACATTTGCTCTTTATAAAATAAATACTAATAAAAATTATAAGTTATCAACAACTACAAAAGATCAATGTTATATTTCAGTTGATAAAATGAAAAAGAATTGGGGAAATAGTTTTGATAAAAATTATGAAAAAATAAAAACTGCTGTAAATGAAACACAAAATCAATTT
>CANRHY010000002.1 GCA_947630515.1 uncultured Bacilli bacterium | reverse complement strand
TGCCATCTTTGATAAATATTACACGCCTAGAATAGCTTGCTGCGAATGCATCATGCGTTACCATAAGTATAGTTGCACCCATTTTGTCTAAATATTCTAATTTTTCTAGTAGCATTTTTGAAGATTTTGAGTCAAGTGCACCAGTGGGTTCATCTGCTAGTACTAATTTAGGGTCTGTAATAATCGCGCGAGCAGCAGCTACTCTTTGTTTTTGTCCTCCACTCATTTGATACGGGTATTTATCAAGTACATCTTTTATATCAAGTTCAGTGCTAACTTTTTTTATTTTTTCTTCTATTTTATTTGCGCTTACATTTTGAATAGATAATGCAAGGGCTATATTTTCATAAGCAGTTAGTGTATCTAGTAAGTTAAAGTCTTGAAATATAAAGCCTAATTCTTCTCTTCTAAATTTATTAAGTTCATTTCCTTTTAACTTTGTTATATCTTTTCCTCCTACAAAAATGTGACCACTTGTTACTTTATCTATTGTGGATATACAATTAAGTAGTGTTGTTTTTCCTGAACCTGATGCACCCATAAAACACAAAAACTCTCCTTTTTCTACTTCAAATGATAAGTTATCAATAGCTTTTGTTAAAGATGAACGACTTCCATAATATTTTTCAATTTTTTCTACTTTTAAAATATTTTCCATATTTTTTCTCCTTTCTGGTGATAATGATATAACAAAAATATTATTTTGTCGTTTTTTTAATATTACAAATTATTACAATTTTGTAATCTATTTAAGTACATCATAATATTTATTTTTGGCAAATGTTATAGAAACTAAAGTGTATTCGTTATATTTAGAATTTATGGTTATAGTGTGTCCTAATTTTTCACACATACTTTTTGCAATATATAAACCCATGCCTGTAGAAGAAGAGTATTTTCTTCCGTTTTCTCCTGTAAAGGATTTATTAAATACTTGAGGTAAATCAGATGGTTTTATTCCTATTCCATTATCTAATATGTTAAGTGTTATTTTGTCTTTTTCTTCTTTAGTATATATTTTTATGTATGAAGACTTTATATTTTTAGTGTATTTAATACTATTATTTATAATTTGACCTAAGATAAATTCTAACCATTTTGAATCAGTTAATACTTTAATATCTACATTATCTACAAGAAAATCTATTTTGTTTTCAAGTAGATCGTCCATGTTTTTAAGGCCTATATTTTTTATTACTTCTTTTAAATCAGTTTCTTTTATTAAGTAATCTTTTTCTGCATTTTCACATCTTGCATAGTATAAAACTTGTTCTACATAGTTTTCTAATCTTTTTAATTCTTTTTTTGTTTTTTTATCAAATTTATTTTTATGGTTGTTACTTATTAAAGTTAGTGAAGAAAGTGGTACTTTTACTTCATGTATCCACATTTCTATATATTCTTTAAAGTCTTTTAATTGTTCTTTAATTTTGTTTATGTTTTCTATATAGGATTTATTTATTTCATATAATGCATCATATAGTAATTCACCTTCATAAAAATCTGGTTTGTTTATTGTTTCAAGTACTAAATATGCTTGATCTATTAGTTCTATATTGTGTGTTAAGTCTTTATAGAATTTTCTTTTTCTTAAGTATGGAATTATAAGTAGAGTACTCGTAGTAATTATGTATATTATAAATAAAGATACTACTACTTCTTTTTCTACTTTAAATGCAAGTAGTATTAGTAAGGTTATTAGGTAAGATAAGACAAGTATTATTATTTTGTATAGGTTATCTTTTATATATTTACTAAATTTCATGATAAAATGTATCCCACCTTTTTTCTTGTTTCTATAATGTTATCGTATCCTAGGCTTTTTAGTTTTGTTCTTAATCTACTTATGTTTACTGTTAGTGCATTATCATTTATAAATTCTAAATTATTCCATAAATCTGTCATTAATTCATCTCTTGTTACTATTTTGTTTTGGTGATTTAGTAAATTTGAAAATATTATCATTTCATTTTTAGTAAGAATTATTTCTTCATTTTCTTTTGATACTATGCCTTTACTTATGTTTATTTTTAAGTCTTTATAAAATAGTATATTACTATTTATGTTAGTTCTTTTTAGTACCGCGCCTATTCTTAAAAGTAAGATATTTGGATTATATGGTTTTGTGATATAGTCATCTGCTCCGTAGGAAATAGATAAAGCTTCATCTGTTTCATTATTAGAACTCGTTACCATAATTACTGGCGTGTTTGATATTTTTCTTAATTCTTTTAGTAATGATTTACCATTTATATAAGGAATAGATATATCAAGTAGTATTAAATTAGGGGATATTTCTTTTATTTTTTCTATAGCATTTTTAAAGTCTTCAAGTATTTCTACTACGTAATTATTATTTTTAAGTAATGTACTTAATTCTTCTTTAATTATTTCATCATCTTCTATTATAAGTATTTTTTGCATATTACACCGCTTTTCTTTCTATTATTATATCATACCTTTTTAGGTTTTTAATATTACAATTTTGTAAGAAAAGAACAAGAGTATTAGTCTTGTTCTAATTCGTATATTTTCTCGTTTAAGGCATCAATTTCTTCTTCTAAACTTTCTATGGTATTTTCACAAGAATAGATTTCTTCATTTGTAATTATATTACTTTTTATTTTTTCTATGTTTTCACGACTTGCATATACTGTTATGTCTTTTAGTCCAGTAATATCTTCTATTTTGTTTTCTTTTGTGTTAGATATAAAATCTTTTATAAAGTTTATTGGGTCTTTCATTTCTGTCCAAAAACTTATTCTTCCAGCATACATAGAAGACATTAGTTTTAAGTTTCTGTTTGTTGTGTATTCTATTTTTACATTGTCTCTGTTTTCTACAACATATTTTATATCTTCAAAAGTATCAATGGATAAGTTATCTTTCATTTCATATTCTACACTTCTTTTTGCTAGGTGTGAGTCTTCTGTTATTTTAAAGTTAAGTGTTCCTATAAAAGTTACTCCTAAAGCTATTCCAAAAGCTATAGTAGAAAAGATAAATGAGTATATCATAATTTTTTTATTACTTTTTCTATTAAAGATAAAGTTAATTACAAGTAGTATAAGTACTATATCTATTATTAATGAAGATATTATTAATAGTAGAAGTCCTATAAAGAACAAACCTGTTTTTATTATTAGGAAAGAAATTGGAAGTAAGCATACTATAAATATTAATGCTAATACTAAACCTACTAAAATGAATAGTGAAAAGAATTTAATTATACTTATAAAAATTGACCATAATACTTTTAGAAAGTTATATTCACTATTAGATGGGTCTCTTATTATTATTTTACTTTCGTTTCTTTTAAATAGTATTTTATTATGTTTTTCTGTTTCTTTTTCTTCTTTATTTTCTTCATTTTTTGTTTCTATTTCTGTTTCATTTTTTATTTTGTAATAGTAATTTAAGTATCTTGTTTTAAAGATGTGAACCATTATTATAATAGATGCGATTATAAGTAATAATATAAGGATACTTCCTAATAAATTTTCTATTACAAAGAATACTGAATCAGGTAATATATAGAATATGTTTTCAAAGAAGTTACTTAAAACAAAACAAATAGCAACTGATAAAAGAAGAAGTATTGAACCTATTATTAGTTCTTCAAATATGCATTTTATTTTACTTTTAAAACTCATGTTAGATAGTAAGTTTATTGTATCAGTTATGAATTTAAGAAAGTTATCTATATAGTTACTTATGTTCTTTTTAGACTCAGCTTCTTCTTTTACTTCTCTTATGTTTTTGTGAAGTAGGTCATCTATATTTAAATTAAATTTGTCACATAAAGCAATTATTTTATCCATCTCTGGATATGCAAGAGAAGACTCCCACTTAGATATAGCTTGTCTTGATACTCCTAATTCTTCTGCTAATTCTTCTTGAGATAGGTTATTATCTTTTCTTATCTTTTTTAAGTTTTCAGCAAAATTATTGTTCATAGTTTTCCTCCTTTCACATACATTTTATAATATTCTACCGGTTGCGGACTACCAACTTTTAGTTGTTTTTTGTATAAATTTGGTTGCAACTAATATTATATAGAAAAAAAGATAGGTTGTCTATCTTTTATTCTAATGTTATTAATTCGTAATCTCTACTTCCTATTCCTAATTCACTTGCTGCTTCTATAGTGTGTACTCCGTGAAGAGATTCGATTCTTTTTATTAGTTTGTCTTTTCCTCTGTCTGTACTATTATATACAAGATCTAAGCATGCTTGGTCTACTGCGACTGGATCTAAACTTGCAAGTATTCCAATATCTTCCATACATGGAGCAGAAGCATGAGCATCACAGTCACAATCAACTGATATATTTTTCATTATGTTTATAAATGCCATGTTGCCATGGAAATAGTCTACTACACTTTTTGCAGCATCGGCCATAGCTTCTAGGAATTTATCTTGTTCTGGTAAGTTATTAAAAAGTTCATATTGATTATTAGAAGCTCCTGCAGTATGGATAAGTGTTTTACCACTAGAAGAAGCGCATCCAATAGATAGTTGTTTTAAAGCTCCACCATATCCTCCCATTGCATGACCTTTAAAGTGAGAAAGTACTAACATACCATCATAGTTTTCTATATTTTTTCCTACTATATTTTCTTTTAGTATTTTTCCACCACTTACTGGTAATGCTATTTCTTCTTCAGCATCCATTAAATCAAATGGAAAGTATTTATCCCACTCATGTTCTTTTATAAGTTCTCTGTGTTTTTCTGTTGTGTTTCTTGCTCCTTCATATGCTGTGTTACACTCGACTACTGTACCACCCACATAATCTATTACATCTTTTACAAATTCTGGCTTTAAGTAGTTTTGATTACCTTTTTCTCCTGAGTGCATTTTTACTGCAATTTTTCCCTCCAAATGTTTTCCTAAAGCATTATAAGCCTTTATGATATTCTCTGGAGTTATTTCTTTAATAAAATATACTTTTGATTTTTCCATATAAAATCTTCCTTTCTATATTTATATTATACCATATAGTTAAAAAGTTAGTAAATTTCTATTAACTTATTTTTTTAATATAATCACATATTATTTCTGCAGAAGCTTCTACTCCTATTTTAGAGTTTACAACTAAGTCATAATTTTCTAGGTTCCCCCATTCAGAGTTAGTTACTGTTTTATAGTAGTTTCTACGATTTTTGTCTGATCTTTTTATATTTTTGATTGCTTCTTCTTTTGTATCTTTGTAAGAGTCCATTACATTTTTTATTCTTATATCTAGTGGAGCATGTATGAATACTTTTACTACATTTTTGTTATCTCTTAATACATAATCAGCAGCACGGCCTACTAAAACACATGAACCAGATTCAGCAATTTTTTTGATTATTTTTTCTTGTGCGATTGTTGCATATTTTACTGGAGCACTTGATAGGTATAATTCGTGAAGTGCATCTTTTTCAGTATTTATTTTTGATATAAATTCTTTATCTAATCCACTATCTTGGGCTGCAAGGGAAATCATCTCTTTATAGTAAAATGGTATATTTAACATTTCTGAAACTCTTGCACCTATTCTTTTACCTAAGCTTCCATGAGTTCTTGATATTGTAATTATTACACCTTTTTTAGAAGGCCTAATTACTTCTGTTACACTTTCTGTTACTTTGTCTTTCTTCATATTTTTAAAGAATATTATAAGTAGAGTGTCTGTTACTATGAAACCTACTAAATCTGCGATTGGAGCAGCATATAAGACTCCTTTTATTCCAAAAAATCTTGGTAATAATATGGCACATGGAATAAATACTACTATGTCTCTTATTAGAGAAGAAATAGTTGCATATACTGGGTAACCAACAGCTTGGAAAAATATTGAAGACATTTTTATTATAGAAGTAAATAATACAAACATTAAGAATATTCTAAATGTAAGTGTTGCAAATTCTATATATAAAGGATTTGCTTCTTTTCCAAATATTCCTATTATAGCCCCTGGACATAGTTCAAATACAAGTGTTGCGATTAAGCCTACTATAGTTGTTATTATTAATACTATTTTAAATGTATCTTTTACACGTTTATAGTTTTTTGCTCCGTAGTTATATCCTAATATTGGTTGTGCACCTACGATTACTCCTACTACTATGTTTATAACTATTGAAAATACTTTCATACATATTCCTATTACTGCGATTGGTATGTCACTTCCAAATTTAGATTTACTTCCGTAGCGAGCTAACATTAGGTTACATACTAAAGATATTAGTACTATAGATAGTTGTGTTATAAATGTTGATATACCTAGTTTTATTACGTTACTTAGTAACTTCATATTTATTTTAAAGCTATTAAGTTTTAATTTGAAAGTTTTTGTTCTTGTAAAGTATATTGCTGATATTATAAATGTTACACTTTCACCTATAATTGTTGCCCATGCAGCTCCTGCGATTCCCATTTTAAAAACAAATATAAATAATGGGTCTAATATAATATTTGTAATTGCGCCTGATAATGTTGCAATCATTGAAAATGTAGGTGAACCATCTGCTCTTATTGTTCCGTTTACTACATTACCTAACATATATATTGGTATAAATATAAGTATTATAGTGAAGTATTCTTTAGCTAGTGGAAGTGAAGAAGATGAAGCACCAAATAGAAATAGTAATTTGTCCATAAATATAAAACCTAGTATTACAAAAATTATGCTCATTATGAAGTTTACTAATATACTATTTCCTATAGCAATATGGGCACTTTTTGTGTCTTTTCTTCCTTGACATAAAGATAAGTATGCAGCAGCCCCGTCCCCTAGGCACCAAGCTACAGCCATTGTAATTATAGTTATTGGAAATACTATAGATGTTGCTGTGTTACCTAAATATCCAATGTAACTATTTCCTATAAATATTTGGTCAACTATGTTATATAGTGAACTTATTATAAGACTTAGTATGCATGGTATTGAAAACTTTAATAATAATTTTGATATTTTTTCTGTTCCTAAGAACTTATTTTCTTCTTTCATTTTTACCTCCTTTAGGCCAAAAAAAGACGTATAATTTGGTCTTCTTATACGCTTTTTAAGCTGTGCGACTATTAAATTATATGTCATTTTTTAAATTTTTTCAAGCAATTTTTTTTATTTTTTTATTGTAACTTTGTGATATCTTTTCTTGTATTTCCTGTTTTTAATATCATTTTTTCATATTTTTCTTTAGCTAATTTTCTTGATTTTTCTATTCCCTCATCTAGTACTTTATCTAGTAAATCACTATTTATGATTTTCTTATATTTTTCTTGTATTTTAGCTATAAAGTTAGCAGTGACTTCTCCTACATAAGTTTTAAATTCTTTGTATCCTTTATCTTTATATTCATTAGATATGTCTTCTATAGTTCTATTTGTTAGAGTGGATGCAATAGTAAGTAAGTTAGATATCCCTGGTTTGTTTTCTATATCATAATATACTGAATTTTCACTATCTGTAGTTGACTTCATTATTTTTGCTTTTACTTCTTCTGGTGAGTCAAATAGACTTATTACTCCTCCTGGATTTTCTTCTGATTTACTCATTTTTTTAGTAGGATTTTTTAGGTCATATATTTTAGTACCTACTTCAGTTATTAATGGTTCTGGAACTTTAAAGGTTTCTCCATATCTTGAATTAAATCTTATAGCTATATCTCTTGCAAGTTCTACGTGTTGTTTTTGATCTATTCCTACTGGAACGTAATCTGCATCACAGTATAGAATATCAGCCGCCATTAAGACAGGGTATGTAAGAAGTCCCACTGAGAAATTTTTATTTTCTTTGCTTTTTTCTTTAAATTGTATCATACGTGATGCTTCACCATAGTAAGTGTTACACTCAAGTATAAAAGAAAGGGCTCCAATGTACTCATTTTCTGATTGAATATATATTGTATTTTTATTAGGATCTATTCCACATGCTAGATACATTGCTATAAATTTTCTTATTCTTTCATTTAATTCTTTAGGATCTTGATATACTGTTAGGGCATGTAAATCTGCAACAAACAAAAATGAATCGTAATCATTTTGCATATTTACCATTTGTCTTATAGTTCCTATATAATTTCCTAAAGTTAAGTCCCCAGTTGGTTTAAGGCCAGTTAAAATTCTTTTCATTTTTTCACCTTCTTTATTTAATTATACTAAACTTATCTTTTATTTCAAACTATTTTTTATTTTTTCTATATTTATAAGTACTTCTTTTATATTTTTTTCTTGTCCACTTGTAGTTGGGTGATAGTATTTTTTCCCCTTTAGTGATGGAGGAAGGCAATCCATTTTTGCAATTTTTGCTTCTGTATCGTGTGCATAGATGTATCCACTTCCGTATCCTAAGGATTTATCTAGTTTTGTAGTTGCATTTCTTAGATGCAAAGGAACTTTTTCTTCCATTGTTTTTATTGCATCTTCTTTTACACTTTCATAAGCTACATATAAAGCATTTGATTTTGGACTTACACTTAAATATACTACTGCTTGGGTAAGATTAACGTTACACTCAGGCATACCTAAATAGTGGGCTGCATTATATGCATTTAGTGCTTGGGTTAGTGCTTCTTTATTTGCAAGTCCTATGTCTTCTGAAGCAAATCTTACAAGCCTTCTTGCTATGTATAAAGGATTTTCACCAGACTCAAGCATTCTAGCTAAATAGTATACTGCTGCATCTGGGTCTGAATTTCTCATTGATTTATGTAATGCACTTATTAAGTTATAGTGTTCTTCTCCATTTTTATCGTATAAAAAAGTTTTACTTTGTAATATTTTTTCTAAATATTCTTTAGTTATTTTCTTTTTACCTTTAATTTCTTTAGTAAGATTTATTACGTTTTCTAAAGTATTTAATGCAGTTCGGGCATCTCCTCCTGCATAAGAAGATATTATTAAAAGAGAACTTTCATCAATTGAAACATTTTTATATTCTTTTTCTATTGCTCTTTTTAATACTTTTAGTAAGTCTTCATTTGATAAGCTTTTTAGTACATATACTTTACTTCTTGATAAAAGGGCTGAGTTTACTTCGAAAGATGGATTTTCTGTAGTCGCGCCTATTAGGATTATGTCTCCATTTTCTACGTAAGGCAAAAATGCATCTTGTTGTGTTTTATTGAATCTATGTATTTCATCTACAAATACTATTGTTTTTTTGTTATTTGCTTTGTTAAATTTTGATATTTCAATTAATTCTTTTATTTCTTTTATACCTGATGTTACTGCTGATAGTTCATGAAAACTTGAGTTTGTTTTGTTTGCAATTATTTTAGCTAGTGTTGTTTTTCCTACTCCAGGAGGACCCCATAGTATCATTGAAGTTATTTTATCATTTTCAATCATTAGTCTTATAGGACTATTTTCTCCGACTATTGCATCTTGTCCATAGAAATCATCTAAAGATGTCGGTCTCATTTTATCAGCAAGTGGTTGATATTCAAATTCAGTTTTATCTTCAAATAAACTAGACATATTAGTTCTCCCTTCATTTGTATATTATATCAAATATTAGTTTTAAATAATAGCAAACATTAATAATAATTGAAAATAAATAAAAGAATATCTATGTATTTAAGATATTCCTTGGATATTTAATTGTTAGAATTTGCACATTCGTCACTTATTGGTTGAACTACAAATGGGTCGTCTGCAGTTCCACTTGCATCAGATAAGGTTAGGCATGATTTTAGGGATATCACTGGGCGGACCGCTGGATAGTCAATGTCAGTCGAATCACCAGCATAAGAACTACCTAACGTACCTGCTATTCTTCCAGATTCACGTTTACCACCTACAATAAATATCATTACGTTCTCTTGATTAGAAAACTCGAATGGGCTCATTGTCCACCATATTGAATCGCCTGTCGCACTATCTCTATCTGCTGTTAAATAATAATATGCCGAATCATTTCTTCCATTATATAGACCTCCTGCATATGCTATTTCGTCTGCTGTCATTAAGCCTATTGGATTTGTTAATTTAGCTAATGGATTTGTTCCGCTAAACTTATCATTTTGGTTTTGTGCACTCTCTATATAATTTCCGTTATAGCCCACACCACATCGAAATGAAGGACGAATTGAATCGCTTGTTGGAACACCTGCTTCGGCTGCCGCAATCCACACTAATCGCAAAGCCGCTCCATAATAAAAATCGCCACCCATACTATAACTATTATTTAGTACTGATCTATCATTACAATATATGGCTGTTTTACTTAAATAGTCTGAATATTTATTTTCTTTATCATTGCTAAAGTCTATTTTTGCTTTATACCAGCCATTTAAGGTTTTTTCGTCATCTGTGTTATCTTCTCCTAATATTGTAGCATTATTTGTTTGATTTGTTCTATTATTGTTTAAATTTCCACTTGTTCCATATTTAATTCCCGCATACATTGCATCTTTATATTCTCGATTAAATGCTCTTGATTTAGATATATATTGTTCAGTACTATTCCCTTTATCACTTTCTAATCCCCCATACAATAATCTCAAACTTCCATCTTCATTTGTACGTATTATCCTCCAGTAGTAGCCTGCAAATGATACCCAGTTATCTTCTGCTGCACCACTATAATAATATACTTTATTTTGTAAACTTGTTGCACCTTCAATTTCACTTTCTATAAAATCTCCATCTTCATAATATGCACTTGCTGTTCTTATTGTTGTATTGAAATTATCTCTTTTTGTATCAATAGTGTCTGGATATTGTTCTTTCATTTTTTCTGAAAAATTAGATACTAATATTGTTTTCTCTCCCTTTGTTATATTTAACTTTCCACTAAAGTGTTTTTCCATATCTTCACTTTGGTCTTCTACTGGGTCTTCAAAGTATTTAAATTCTATTGTGTATGTATGTGTTTCTTTATCTTTTATTTCTATCCCCTCGGCTAGCGTTATACTTTCTTCATCAGTGCCTTTTGGTACTGCCTCATAATCTTCCATATCATAACCATCACTACTATTTATTTTATATTTTAAATTATTTGTTACAAAATCATTATATAGATTATCTATTGTTATATTATAATAATAGATATCTTTACTTTCATTTTTTACACTAAACTCTTTACTATCACTCCAATTTAAATCTATATTATTTCCATCTATTTCTTGGTTATCTGTAAATATTATAGATAACTCTCCTACTTTTAAACTTATTTGACTACCTTCTCCACTTATTTTAGCTATAAAATAACTTACACTCACTCCTATAGCTAATACTAACACACTTACTATACTTATTATTATATACTTCTTTTTCATACACTACTCCTTTATTATATGTATTACACATTGTACTACAATTATTATAACATATAATTAAAGAAAAATGTATTACTTTTTGTGTTACTTACAAATTGTATTATAACTATATATAATTAAATAAAAGGAGAAACATATGAAAAAATTTAAATTACCTAATGCTACTGACGAAAAATCAGTATTAAAAACAATAAGAATTAAACTATCAACACAACAAAAATTAGAAGAACTATCTGTAAAAAGTAATCTATCTATAAATAGATTAGTAAATGAATGTATTGAATTTGCATTAGAAAATATAGAAGAAAAAGAAAAAATAGCTAATAAATAACTATTTTTTCTTTTATTAATAATGTTTTCTTTTACTTACAATTACAAGTAAAACCACTCCAATTAAAGCTATTATACCCCCAATAAAAATATAATTCTTTATTCCAGTATCAGGGTTTTCTACTTCTACTTCTCCTACAAACTTAACTGCATCTATCTTTTCATACTCATTTTCTTCGTCATTTATAACTACTTTATAATAATATGACTCATTAACTTTAGCAGTATTATCTAAAAAAGTAGCTTCCCCATTTAATATTGTAGTTTCATTAACTAACTTAAAATCATTATTATCACTTGACCTATAAATCTTAACTTTTGAATTATCTAAAACATCTGCTTCAATATTAATAAGAACGCCATCTTTAGTACTAACTAAATATAAACTAATAACATTCTCTGATACTTCTTTAGTCTTAACTTCATAAATTTGAGAATAATTTTGAGAGTACTCTACTACTGCTTTATAATAATATGTAGTATTAGAAAGTAAATTATCATCACTAATTGTAAAAGAAGAATTATCATTATTTATATCTACTGCAGAAATACTACCAATATATTCATAATTTTCTTTATCAACTGAACGGTAAATTTCTACCATTACCTCTTCTTCTATTTCCTCTTTAACTTTCTCTAAATCAACATAAGCTCCTATAGAAATAGAGTTTTCTAAGATATCACTAAACTTTAATGTAGGAGCTTCTACATTATTATATACTGCACTTATTTTAAACTTATCAATATCTACTTTAAAAGAAACTTTTACTTTTTCATCTAGTTCTCTCGAGGTTTTAATTTCATATCCATTATTATCTATAGTTGCTTCTTCCCAATCTTTGGCTAAAAAAAGTCTTATCTCTCTTTCACTATACCCTTTTTCCTCTGCTATAGTATCTAACAAAATTTGGTGATACATCGCTACTACTACAGAACTAAAAATATCTCCTATATCTTCTTCATTTATCTCTAAAGTAACTTCACTTGAAATAATATTATCTTCTAATGTATACTCTAATATAGTACTTTCTTCATCTTTTACTGTAATCTTTCCTTCATCTTTTTCTACACTTATATTTTCTTTAAAATTACTCTTTAATTTCTCTTCATACTTACTTAATACGTCATCTATATTTACCTCTTCTGCTCTAGCTCTAAATATAAATATAGCAAAAACAGACATAACAAGTATAATATATCCAAAAATCTTCTTCAACTATTATCACTTCCTATTATAATTTAAACACAATTACACTTATATTTCTAGTATTATATTATTTTGTATACAAATATTTACAAAGAAAAACCAAGAAAATTAATCCTTAGTTATCCTCTAAAACTCCATTATGTTTTTTAGCAAAATGCATAAGAGCTAAATCAAACTCATTTTTATCTTCTAATCCCTCATAATAAACTTCTCCATCTTTAGGTATTATTTTTTGAATTAAAAAGTCACTACTATCATCTTTATTACTTAAATATGCATAAGTAACACCATCTACATCAATTTGCTCTAGTTCGATATATGTTTTACCATCTATTTCTATTGTTTCTACTTCCATTAACTAAGTCCTCCTGTTTTTTTATTTTCTATACTTCCAATTAAATCCCTTATTGCTTCTGCATTATTATCACATGCTTTAATAAACTCTTCTTTTGAAGCCTTACCTTCTTTATCTACATAACCACGACTTACTAAATAATCTTCAAAATTATCTATATTACTTAAAACGCTACTTAACTCTTCACTTGTATAACTAACTCCAGACTCTCCACTTGCATAACTCTTAAGATAAAATATTACACTATCTATATTACTTCTTCCACCTATTCCCACTTTATTATCAGCATTAATTCCAAAATCACTTACAACACTACCTAAATTATAATCAAAAAGTTGTAAATCAACACTACCATTAATCATAGAATTTTTAATTAAATCTTTTGCAATTCCTTCTTGATTATAATAGAAGTTTTGTGACCCATCATTTAACCTTACTGCATTTTGTGAAGCAATAGATGGAGCTAGACTCCCCTTTAATTCTCCCTCATAATATATAGTAGCAATCTCTCTTGATAAGTTATCCATTCTAAGTGGATTATTGATGTGCTCTACTACGCTCTTAGACCCAAGTGTTACACCAAGTGCTAAAGCTGCGCATGTTACTATAACAGTAATCCTTTTCTTTAACTCTTCTAAATCAATATTATAAGATTTAGTTTCCCTAACATTTACTTCCTTACTAATAGAATTATTCATAGCTTTTTCTAACTTTTCTCTATCAATAGGAATACTTATATATCTACTCTCCATATCTATCTACCCTCTATGATAAATATATTATATTAATGTTTAATAGTCAACAAATAGTTAAAATATTTACACTTTTTTACATATTACTTAAATTTCTGTAAACCCTATTAATGGTGAATAATATGCCCAACTACCATAGTAACATATCATTTGGATTAGTAAGTATTCCTGTCATTTTAAATTCTGTAATAAAAAACAATGACACATCTTTTAATATGCTTCACAAAAAATGTTTAAGTAGAATAAGATACATAAAATACTGCCCTCACTGTAAAAAAGAAGTAAAAGAATCTGATATAATAAAAGGATATGAATACGAAAAAGATAACTACATAACACTAGACAAAAATGAACTTAGTAAACTAAAACCTGAAAACGATGGAGAAATAGAAATAATATCATTTATAAACATAAGTGAAATAGATCCAATATATTTTGAAAAAAGCTACATACTTAATATAGATAAATCTAAAAAAGCATTTAATTTATTTTGTGAAGCTATTAAAAAAACAAAAAAAGTAGCCTTAGCTAAAACTGTAATAGGCTCTAAATTTTACTATGCTATTATAAGGTTTGATAACTATAACTTAATAATGAGTACTCTTTACTTTGAAGAAGAAGTAAATATTGATTATGTAAAACAAAACTATGAAATAAATGAAAAAGAACTAGACCTAGCAGTTAAATTAATAAACGAAAGTACTTCTAAATTCGAACCCCTTAAATATAAAGATGAATACCAAAACAACATAAAACACGCGATTAATGAAAAGATAAATGGTAAAACTATAAAAGGTGTAAAAAGAAAAACAAAAAATAACGTTAGTGACTTACTTACTGCATTAGAAAAAAGCTTAAACAAGAAAAAATGAATCTATGGAATAAAAATTTTACACCTATGTTACTAAGTGAAAAAAATAAACCATTTAATAGCACTGACTACATATATGAACTAAAATATGATGGCATTCGTGCTCTTATTTATGCAACACCTAAAAAAGTAATAATAAAAACAAGAAACAATATTGATATAACTCATAAATTTATAGAACTAGAAAGCATAAAAACATTAGTAAAAGAAAACACAATCTTTGATGGAGAAATAGTTATATATGAAAAAAATAAACCCGATTTTTCTAAAGTACAAGAAAGATTAAGACTAAAAAACAAAGATAAAATAAAACTAAGTTCTATAAATAACCCTACTGTATTTGTATGTTTTGATATATTATACCTAAATAAAGATTTAACAAATACCCCACTTATAAAAAGAAAAGAAATACTTAACGCTTTTAAAGATACAGAATATTTTATAAAAAGCAAATACTTCCCCTCTGGTATAGAATTATTTAAAAAAGTAAAGTCCCTATCTCTAGAAGGAATAGTAGCAAAAAAGAAAAACAGTACTTATGAAATAAACAAAAGAACTGATAACTGGATAAAAATTAAAAACCTAAAAGAAGAAACATTTATAATAGGTGGATACTCTATTACAAATAATTACACATTTACAATATACTTAGGAGAATACATAAATAATAAACTTCACTTTATAGGAAAACTAAATATATCTAAAAAAAATAAATTATATATAACTTTAACTAAAATGAAAAAAACTAAATCTAAATTTATAAATAACGAAGAAAGTAATGTAATATATATTAGTCCCACTATAAAATGTAAAGTAAAATACTTAGAAAGAACTAAAAACAATCACTTAAGAGAAGCAACATTTATAAAAGTAATTGAAAAATAAATAAAACTTGTTATAATAAAATCATAAGGAGTTTTATTATGATAAATGCAATTAAAAGAATTTTAATAGTTTTAATAGGAGTTATATTACAATTTGGTTTTTCTATATTAATAAGGTTATTTTTCTATAAATACCTAGGATTAATTACAATACTATATAGTATAATAAGCGTACTTATAGTACTTTGGATACTAAAAGAAAGCACAAGACTTTCTAGTGACTTACCATGGATTATCTTAATACTTATATTCCCAATATTTGGAACAATACTTCTAATAACTCTAGGTAAAAACTACTCTAAAAACAAATTACAAAAAAGTATAGTTAAACATGAAAAAGAATACAGTACTCTTCTAAAACAAGATGAAAAAATACAAAAAGAAATAGAAGATAAAAACTTAGATAACATAAAATACCTACTTAACAGAACCAATCACTTTGTAAGTACAAATAATGATATAACTTACTATAAATTTGGAGAATTATTCTATACTGAACTTTTAAAAGAACTTAAAAAAGCAGAAAAATTTATATTTATGGAATACTTCATAATAAATGAAGGTATAATGTGGAATGGTATATTTGAACTATTAAAAACAAAAGCAAAAGAAGGTGTAGACATAAGAATAATGTATGATGACATGGGAAGTATTGCCATGCTTTCTACTAACTTCTATAAAGAATTAGAAAAATATAACATAAAATGTATTCCATTTAACAAAGTAAGTCCATTTAAAGGAATATTTATGAATAATCGTGACCACAGAAAAATGACTATAATAGATGGTAAAGTTGCCTTTTCTGGAGGAGTTAATATAAGTGATGAATACATAAACATAAATAGTACTCTTGGTGTATGGAAAGATAATGGAATAAAAATTGTAGGAGATGCAATATGGAACTTAACTGTAATGTTCTTAAGCTTATGGAACGCAAATACATTAGAAGACAAAGACATATCTAAATTTAAATATGAATTTAAAGAAACAAAAAATAATGGATATGTTATTCCTTACGGAGTCTCTCCTCTTCACAAAGACTTAATTGGAGAAGACGTATATATAAATATGATTAACAGCGCTAAAAACTATGTATACATAATGACCCCTTACTTAATAATAGATACAGATATGGTAAATACCCTTTGTAGGGCTGCAAAAAGAGGAATAGATGTAAGAATAATAGTACCAGGTATTCCTGATAAAAAACTTGTATACACAGAAACCTCATCTTTCTTTAAAGTACTTCATGATAGTGGTGTTAAAATATATAAATATGAAAAAGGATTTGTACACTCAAAAGTATTTTTATCTGATGATATAAGATCTGTTGTAGGAACAATAAATATGGATTATAGAAGTTTATATCTACACTTTGAAAACGGAATATATATGGAAAACGTAGATGCAATAAAAGACATATACAATGATTTTAAAGAAACATTTAAAGACTCAAAATTACTTACAGACAAAGATGTAAAAACAGGTCCATTAAAATCAATCTGGCAAGCAGTACTAAGACTATTTGCCCCACTATTATAAAACTCTTTAGAAAAACTTAAAGAGTTTTTTTAATAACACTTTCATATTTTTTAAATAATTCATATCCCTTTTTTATTGCCTCATCTATACTATAATTATTTACATACTCTCTTAATATTTCTATTATAGACTTACCTTCTATATATGTTTCATAAAAAACTGAATATGATGACATTTCTTCCTTAGTATACTTTTTAAATTCCTCATTATTAATTAATGGATCTATCATTGCTTCACTCAAATACCATGCAATATGAGGGTTATCAAACTCTTCGCTTGTATAATTAGGATTAATTTCTTTCCATTTTTCAAAATAAATAAAATGACATATCTCATGTATACTTATAGCTATTAACTTATCTCTATCTACTCCATAATTTAAAACAAAAGTAGTATTTTCTATATCTCTAGGACACACTGGAAGTAACCCAACTCTACATATAATCTTTATATCCTTAGGCCACTTTATATCTAATCTTTTCTCTAAAGCAAGCATAACACTATCATTTACTTCTTCCCAAATACTAGCATATCTTTCTATATCTTCATTATTATTATAAAAATTCTCTAAAATAGGCCTTACCTCTTTATCTAATACTAGATAAATCTCTTGGTATGTCATACCCTCTTTTATTTTACCCTTTAACTCAGGAAAAAGTTCTAATGTAAATTCATAAAAATTAAGTGGACTATTTGCACTATTTTCAGGCCTTGCATACCAAACCAAATTATCAAGATTTTCATCAATATCTAACTTCTCAAAAACAACTTTAGGTAACATATACCCTCCTCATAATAACTATAAATTAATTCTAACACCATTATAACTTATTTTTCTTTTTTATACAACCTAATAAAACTCTCTAGGAAACCCTAAAGAGTTTTTACTTAACGACCTAAACCATCATACTTTTCATTATCTCTCAAACGATCCACTTCAGCATAAGCAAGTTGCCAAGCCTCATCTTCTTCATGTCCTTGTCCTAAATACTTATCATGTAATTTTTGTGTTTTTCTTTCCCAATAATGTTCTGTTCCATAATCAATATTATCATTTTCTAAAGAATCAGCTTGATTACTACTACCTAACCCAAGATTATCTAAATATGTTTCTTTATTAGCATTTCCTATAGTATTAGCTTCTTGACTATTAAAGAAATTATCAATCGCAGGTTGTAAATCTTCTTTTCTTGCCATAAGTACCTCTCTTTCATAAAATAGTATACCACTAAAATTTATATTTGTAAAAATTATAATATTAAAATATCTAAAACTTTGATATAATCTTTATAAAAGGAGATTGATTTTTATGGATTATTTAAAAGAATTTTTAATTGAAGCTAAAAAACAAACTTATGCAAATGAAAACGTAAAAAAACAAGAGTCAACTAGAGTATCATCACATGATTACGAATATAGTAGAAATAATATGGTATATCATGATACATATTTTGGTGGGACTAATTTTATGGGAGAAGAAATAGTATACTCTCCTAGTGATACTCCAGTGTGGGGAATGAATTATTATGGAATTACTCTAGATGAAAACCTGAGTGAAGAAGCAATAGACAAAGCTTTAAGGCCAGCATTAATGCAAGTAGGAATAGACCAAAATACTATCCCCGTTCGAGGCCCTAAAGAATTTATAAATGGAGAATATAAATATACATTTTTAGTTAATGGTAATTTAAATCATTTTGAAGGAATAGAAACAATATACAAAAATAATAACAAAGTTTATGAACTAAAATGCCATGGTGGATTAATAAAAAGATAAATAAAATAACAACAAATCTCTTTAGACAAATTTCTAAAGAGATTTTATAATAAATAAAACTATCTTTTAATAATTTTGATTCTTAGGTACTACACCCCTTACTCCTCCTCTAGGATTAGCGACATCTCCTTTATACCTTGGAATTAAATGAACATGAACATGCATAACACTTTGTCCAGCTGCTTCTGCACAATTCATACCTATATTATAGCCATCTGGCTTATATTTCTCATCAATCATAACTTTAGCTTTTTCAATTAATTCAAATATAGCATTTTTTTCTTCTAGTGTAGTTCCAAAAAAATCTTTAACATGCCTCTTAGTCATAAAAAGAACATGACCTTTATTAACAGGAAACTCATCAAATCTAGCAAATGCATATTCATTTTCTAATATTATTTTTTCTTTTTCATCTTTCCAACTACAAAATAAACACTCTTTCATTTTTACCTCCTCATTTACGCAACTTCAAAGATTTAGATTGAAAAGTATCATTTACTTCCTCTACTTTTTCATGACTTGTATTTGATATAAAATGCCATTTAAAATTTAATAAATTAAATAAATAATATCTATGACTTTCATCTAATAAATATATAGTTGAAAATAATTTATCTTTTCTTAATAAATCTTCAATATCTATCCAAAAAGCCATATTTTCTTTTGTTTCTATTGGTTTTCCTGAGTATTCAGTTACAAGATAAATGTCTAAGTCAAATATTTTATTAGGATATTCAATAATTAAATTACCAGAATATTTTGGATTACTAATTTTCATAGTTGTTTCTTCTTCAAATTCTCTGATAGAAGCATCTAAAGAAGTTTCATTTTTTTCAATTTTTCCTCCAGGTATATCATAATATCCATAATTGTTCTTTGTAGTATATTTTATTGCAACAACTTTTTTATTATCTATTAAAAATGTCCTAACAGCTTTTCTTATAGGTTTCATATACTTTAATCTCCTTTATATAAAAATTATTATAACTTATTTCTTTTTCTTTTACAATAATTACTTTGGATAATAGAAGCATTTAGACAACTATCTCTACAAAATTTTCAAAGTATCTAATAATGTTATCCAATGTGATTTTTATTTTGCCACTTTCTATCAATCTATTAATTAAATAAACATACATTGTATCCTGTAAATTAATATATCCCATGAGTTTACCTACTAATTGTGATATCTTACTCTTACCCATTTTCCTTAATGTATCAAGAATAAAACTATCATAATAGTCTATTGTAACTGACTCTATACACCCATCCTTTATTATTCTTAAATCAGAATTTTTATTAAGTAATTTCTCCCACCTTTGAGCATTATTAGTTATTTCTTGCTTTGTTAGTTTATGTTCAAATTTTACTTTCAATTTTAATTAGATTTTTTTTAAGATTTATTAATTATCTATTTTTCGTTAAACTTAATACTTTAACCATATCATGTTTTTCAGAAATATAACTATCCATTGATAATAAATTTTCAGGATATATTTTATTATCAGAAGTCTTAATTTCGTTAACAGTTGAAATTCTAACTTTATACTTACTTTTTTCTTTGATTTCTATTAATTCTTTTTCTAATTTTGGTAGTTCTGATTCTAACTTTTCAATATCCGCAATTAATTTATTTTTTTTAATATGACTTCCTATTCTAGTTCCATACATTAGCAAAATCATCCCTTTTAAAGGAATATAAGAACTAGTCGCAACTGCAATTAAAGTCCCCAAAGGTACTACCGAATGTAAAAATACAAATAAAGCAATCTCCGTTGCTATTAGCATGATACTTGCAACATTACCTCCTATAATATTATGTTTATTAAGAGATAATTCATTTTTACAATCTTCTAACTTTGATTCCAATTCTTCTAAATTATTTTCTTTTAATAGTATTTCTTCAAAATTATAGGAATCACTTTCTTTTTCAATAAAACTAATATTTCCAATTTCATCTGAAACTACGCCACAGGTGTTGCTTATTTGAACTAATTTTTGCTTCATACCAAA
>CANRHY010000001.1 GCA_947630515.1 uncultured Bacilli bacterium | reverse complement strand
GATAGGACTGGACAAACAGCGTAAAGATTGTCGACAGAGCTAAAATTGAGTTCGTTGCCGGCTTCAGTGGAACCAAATTCAACGTAAACACGAGCACGGCCGGCTATGACAGATTCAGGACTCATTGTCCACCAAAATTTAGAGCCTGTTATACTTTCTTCTCTTGCGTTTAAATAATAATATGCTTTGTCATTTTTTCTATTGAATAATCCACCCGCGTATGCCACCTCATCTGTTGTCATAAGACCTATTGGGTTTGTTAATCTAGCTTTGTCATTAACTCCGCTGAATTTATCTTCTTCTGCTTGTGTACTTTCTATAAGTGTTCCTTTATAATTTACTCCACATTTAAAACTTGGTCTTTTATTATCGAATAGCCTACTATATGCAGCATAGTACATGTTTCCACTTGAATAATAATAATTTGCTGCCCTATCATTACAATATACTGCTGTTTTACTTACATATGAATCCCATGCATGATTATTTTTATCTTTTTCTTTCTTTAAATTAATATTATACCAGCCATTTAATGTTGTTTCATCTTCTGAATCGTCTTCTCCTAATATTGCGGAGTTAGAATTATTACCCCTATTAGCGCTTAAACTCCCCAAACTTCCATATTTAAATCCCACATACATTGTATTACTGTGCACACTATTAAATGCTTTGTTTGCTGAAATGTATCCTGTTGTAGTGTTTCCCTTTTCATTATCCGTACCTGCATAAAGTAATCTTATACTTCCATCTTCATTTGTTCTTATTATTCTCCAGTAGTATCCTGCAAATGATACCCAATTATTTTGTACTGCTCCACTATAATAATATACTTTATCAATTAATTTATTTGAACCTGCTATATTGCTTTCTATAAAATTTCCATTTTCATAATATGCACTGGCTGTTGTATTAGTACTACTGAAATTACTTCTTTGTGTGTCGATAGTACCTGGATACTGTTTTTTCATAATTTCATATACTTGCTCTGCTAATGTTGGTTTATCTTCTACTAATGTTACTGTACATTCTATATCTTGATTAACATTCTCTGTTTTTACTGTACTTCCGTCTATAGAACATTCTCCATCTATTGTTGCTTCTTCTGTAGTATATCCTTCTTCTGCTGTAACAGTAAATGTTACTGTGCCATTCTCTTCTACTTGCTTTGGACTTTTATCTATATGACCCCCTGTTACATTTACTCTTACTTCATATCCTTTTGTTGTTACTGCTATGTAATTTGGATTTGTAGTTACAGGTTGATTTCCTTTGTATCCTCCACTTACATTAAAGGATACTGTTACATTAGAATTTGTTTCTATTACTACTTTTATTTCTTTGGTATGTTCTCCATTTTCATATCTATTTACTTCTCCTGTTGGATTATCTATAGTACTATTTAAGTAATATACTTTAGCACTTTCATTACCACTTATTATCTTATACTCTAAACTATACTTACTATCTATTCCATTTAGGCTTGTTATTTTTATTGTTACTACTTTTGTTTCACTTGTTGTTACTGTTGTTTCATTCTTATCATCTATAGTTATTCCATATAGTAAGTTACTTACTAAAAGTTCACTTGCTTTATATTCATTAGTACTTACTACAAATATTGCATAACTTGTAGATAATATTATGGTTAAAAGTATACTTGTTAATATTATTAGATTTCTCTTTTTCATTTCTACCTTTCCTTTCTTACACACTAAAAAACACATAGAAAAATCCTATGTGCACGTTAAAAGAATAACTAAAATGTTAGTTAATAATAGATACCCCCCCCGATTTGCATTTTTTCAAACATTTTATTATTCATACTTACCATCTCTATTATCATTTTATTATTTTTTATTGTCATTGTCAATTATATTTTGTTCTTTTTAGTGATATTTTATACAATCATAGAAAAAGAACTTATTGTATTCTTAATATAAGTTCTTTAATTTCTTCATTACATTCTTCATTTTTATAGAATTTTCTTCTTTCTAATATTCTTTTATATAACTTTAATACTTCTTTAGTTTTTTTACGTTTTTCTACTAATCTTAATAATTTATCTGCTTTTTTATTTAAAGATAATTTATATAAGTCTTCTACATAATTTAAATAAAATAATGTCTCATCGTTATATGAAAACTTTAAATAACCTCTAGTTTCTTCCATATCATATCCATCATTAAAATATTCTAATATTTCTTTATATAATTCTTTGGGTGTTTTTAATTTAGTTCTTAATTCTTCTATAAAACCATAATATTTACCATAACAAGTTTCTGTACTATTTAATATAGTTGCGAGTTCCAATGCTTCTTTATATTTTCCTAATTTATAATAAGCAAATGCCATATATCTATATGTTTTATCTAATACTCTTTTTGATTCCAATAGTACTTTTTCTTTTTCTATAAATTCAGCATATTTACCAGTTCTATATAAATTCATTGCTTCATTTGATATTTGAGCAAAGTCTGTAAAATATTTTGTCTTTCCATTTGATAAATATCTTACTGCATAAATATTATCTTTTAATGCATCTAAAGTTATATGTTTGTTATATTTAAGTAAGTTTATTATATTTAAGTTATTTTCTTCTAATTCTATATATGAAGCTCCAATAGTTTTAGATAATTCTATTTTTTCTTCTATATAAGATAATACTTCTTTATTTGTATTATTAATAATTATATTTGATTCATATAACAAATTATTTAAAGTATCTAATACGTCTTCTGATACTGGGTATTTTCCATCTACTAATAAACTTAAATATGAATAAGCAAGTTTGATATTAAACTCTCCTATACTCCTACATAATCTACTAATATATTTACCTACATACATAGTAGTATTACCACTTTTTATCATATTTAAAGCTTCTAAAGTTTCTGTATAATTATTATCATTTTTTAACTCATCTATTTCTATTAATTTTCTAATAGGCACTTTAAATTTAGATAGATTATTAGATATAAGATAATTATCTATTATATGTAAAGCTTTCTTTTTATTACTATTTAATAATTTTTTATTCATATTCCCACCCTTAGTTATATATTATATTATAATTATTTTAATTGTAAAGAAAAAGCATATAAAATGCTTTAAAAACCGCGGCCTCCACCGCCTCCTCCTCCAAAACCTCCCCCAGAAGAGAACCCTCCTCCAAATCCTCCACCTGAAGAATTATTAGAGTTATATATCGCTTTAGCGCTTGCTACTTCTTTCCTTGCAGAACTTACTACATTAGGTATTACTGTATTTAAGTTATATCTTATATTACTATACAAAACATAATTATAAAATATATCACTATCAGTATTAGGATTTATTTCATTAAATTTTATTTTCATAGTTTTACTTACAGTATCAGCTATACCAAAAATACTTGCATATACTAAATATCTTTCCCATAAAGTAATTTCTGGTAATTCTTTTTCATTAAATAATCCAAAATCTAATAAGAATTTCTTAAATGCTTTCCATCTAGTATAGTGATCATTTCCTTTTTTAGTTCTTTTAGTAAATGTAATTAAATATATAAAGTAAAATACTGTAAATATAAATATAAGAATTGTTAAAAGAACATTTACATTAAATATTAAATTAATTATAAATAAAATTATACCAATTACGCCATAAATACTAAGAACTGCTTTTATGTGTGAGTAATTAACATAAAATTCTTGATTTATAGAATCAGTTAATACTTCACTTTGCCATTTATTATAACTATTTAAAAATGGACTATCATAATCATTTACTATTTTTTTTGCATAATTTTGTAAATCTTTTAATTTAACTTCTTTTTTATTTCCTGCTTCATTAAATAGTATATTCATTACTTCTTTTTCAGCATTAGTAAGACCTTCTTCACTAACTTTTATAAATGTAAAGTCTTTTTTTCCAGTTTGTTCATATTTTATTTTCTTCTTATATATTAAATTTAATATACTTGTAGTAAAAGCTTTTTCTGTTATTTTTTTATCCATTAAGTATTCTATTACAGTTACATCGTAATCATCTATAAATTCTCTATTATATTCATTATGAAAGTCTGACTTAAGTTCTTTATCAAATTTTATATAAATTATTATAAGTATTATTATAGTTAAAAGTATATAAGAAATACCTGTTCCATATAAAGAGTATACTATTAGTTTTGCTCTTTGTCTTTCTTTATTAGCTTCTTCTGCTCTTTCTTCTTCTACTTCTAATATGTAAGGAAGTGCCTCCATATTAGATTTTTTTAAGTATGGGTGAGTTACTAATATTAAACTTGTTGGAAAAGTCATACGCAAATCTACTGGTGTATTTGCATCTATTTTATCTATACTTAAATATGCCCCGTAGTATGTAGGACTATCTTTCATATTAGTTATAAAGCTTACTTCTCCATTTAATGGCCCATGTGCCCACACTTTAATTTGTTCTTTAGTTTCATATGGTAAAGCTAATCTTAATTTAAAAACACCTATTTCATCTAAAAAGTCATTTCCTATAAAATTATAATAAATTTCAGCTATATCATTATGCATAACTACTAAATTCTCTACTAAATATTCTATATAAAAATAAGTACTACTATTTATTGTTTCATTATACATTTTCACTTCTAGTGTATTATTCATATTAGTAGTAGTGTAACATAACTTACTATCACTGCATTCATTAAATTCTTTTACTTCTTCATTATATATATCAAAGTCTAAATCTTTATCATAATCTATTAAGCCTACTTTTCTTATGCTTATATTAGTTGGATTATATATGTTACTACCATAAAAATCTTCTTTTTTTAAAGTATAGTTAGTAGGTACATTATCTGAATAAATTAAATCTCTAATATAACCGTTATAACTTCCACTTACTTTTATTACTTCTTTTACTAATAAATTCCCTGATATTTCTATACTTGCGTCCATTAGTATCCCATCTACTTTATAGTCTACGTTATCTACTGCACTTACTATAGGGCACATTATAAAAAAGCTTAGTATTATTAAAAATATTTTTTTCATTTTCACTCCTTTTAAAAAAGGCTTACTTGTGTAAGCCTAGAAGTTTACTTTTGGTGCTTCACTTGCTTCTTTTGGTGCTTCAAAGAATGGTTCTTTAGTAAACTTAAAACTACTTGCAATTAAGTTAGATGGAAACATTTCTATTTTATTATTATAAGTTAATACTGTATCATTATAAAATTGCCTAGATACACTTATTTTGTTTTCAGTATCTTGTAATGTTTCTTGTAAACTTAAGAAGTTAGTATTTGCTTTTAAATCAGGATAACTTTCAGATAAAGCAAATAATTGTCTTACAGCATCAGTTAGTATATTATTTGCTTCTGCCTTTGCTTCAACTGTACTAGCTACTGTATATTTATTTCTAGCTTCAATCACGCCTTTTAATGTTTCACTTTCATGTTTTGCATATCCTTTTACAGTCTCCAAAATATTTGGAATTAAATCAAATCTACGTTTTAATTGTACGTCTATTTGACTATACCCATCCTTTACCCTGTTTCTTAAAGTTACCAATTTGTTATATGTACTTACTACATATACTACTAAAAGTAATACTATTACTATTACTACAATTAGTACGATTAAACCTGCATTCATAATTCACTCCTCCTTTATAATTTAAGTCCACAATTTGGACAAAAATTCGTATTATTTGTTTTAACTCCACAGTGAGGGCAAAAACTTTTATCTTCTATTTTAAAGTCTTCTATATCTAAGCCCTCGAGTGTTATCTTTTTTATTTCTTCACTACCTATCTCATTTGTTAATTCTTCACTTATATAAGTTAAGTTATTATATATTTCTATATTTTCATTAATTATTTTATTTAGTTTTTCTGTAACATTACTTATTATGTTTTCTTCTTTATACGCATCAAAATTTCCATAATAAGTCATTTTATAAGTAGTTCCATTTATATTTATAAATTCTTTATTTCTTGTACCAAATTTATAATTATGTATTTCCATATTGTCCTCCAATTTCCAATTAAATTATATCACTTTTATAATAAATGTGCATCTATATTTTCAATACCGCATATTTTATATAAACTTTCTTCGTCCTTTTCATTAATAGGTGCTTTACAATATTCGCAAAACGAAGACATATGATTAATTGGGGCTTTACAATGAGGACAATTATCTAATATATTCTCTGCTTTTTTAGATATTTTTATTATTTGCTTTTTATTAACAAATTTTGTCTTACTTCCCTTTACTAACTTACCTGTTTCTATAAATAAAATATATTCATTGAGTGTCAAACTTATGTGTAAAGTAAGTATAGTATTACCTTTATCTCTTACTATATTAGTTAATTTTATATCATTTAAACTTATATTTTCTATTACATATTTTTGATGTTTATTTTTTAAAGATAATCTATTATTAATTAATTTTTTATATAATTCTTCACTTGTTATTTCTTTTAACTTTTCATCATTTTCTTCATTTTCTAAAAGTTGTAGTTCTTTATATAATTTAAATGCTTCTTCTTTTACATGATTTATATCAATACTTCCATCTATTACTTTAATTTGTTCTTCTTTTAATTCTTTATAAAGACTCAAATCATTTTTATTTTCATTTTTAGGACTTTCTTCTACTTTACTTTCTTTAGAACTTTTCTTTAAATAAATTAAAAATACAATAACACCAATAAACAATAATACAAACATTACATTAAATAGAATATCTTTTATCATTTCAAATGTTACTAATAAATATATCATATTATCACTTACTTTCAATACTAATTATAACACTTTTTTTCATATTAAAAAAGAGTAAAATTACTCTTCTCTAAGTATAGCCCCACACATTTTATTTAATGTTTTTACAAGGCTTTCCATTACCTTATTTATTTCTTCCATAGTTAAAGTTTTATCTTCACTTTTTAATTTTACTTTAAGTGTTATAGATTTTTTACCAATAGGTATTTTTTCACCCTTATATTCTTCTACAAATATTAATTCACTTACTTTAGATTTTATATATTTACTAATAGACTCCCAAGTGATGCTTTCATCTACTATAATAGATAAATCCTTTTCTACAAGTGGTAAAATTGGAAGGGATTTATATGTATTTGTTCTTGATGGGAAAGGTATAAACTTACTTGAATTTATCTCAAATATTGCTACATTTACTCTTTTTATTTTAGCTTCATTCATTACTTTTACACTTAGTAGTCCCAACTCTCCTATTTTTTCATTATTTAATGTGATATTTAAGTATGCATTTTTATCAGCCCAGGAGGGTTTTTCTTCATGAATAAACCCTAAAGACTCCATATGTGTGTACTTCCCAATATTTTCTATTACACCTTTAGCTATATAAAATAATTCTTTTGCATCTTTTCCCACAAGCGCGCCTGTTAGGTATTTTTTATGTATTGGTAAAGTTTCTTCTTCAGTTGATTCGTGATACTCTCCTTTTTCATATACTTCTGTCATTTCAAACATTTTAAATTCATTAAAGTATCTTAAATTTTTAGATATAGCTTCAAGCATACCTGGTATTAATGAAGAACGAAGTACTTTAAGTTCAGGTGCTGGAGGTGTAGCTAGACTTACACATTTACTTGTATCTATCCCTATAGCATTTATATATTTGATATCTATCCAAGGATATGTAAATATTTCATTAAATCCGCATCTATTTGCTAAGTATTCTCTTATTCTTCTTTCAAGTAATACGTTGTCTTGGTGTACTGCATGCTCGAATTTAATGGTTAATGGTTTTGCTTCAAAACTTTCAAAACTTAGTAGTCTTGCAATATCTCCCATTACATCATCTTTTATACTTACGTCTCCTGTACTTCTCCAAATAGGTGCGATTGTGTGGTAAACTCCGTCAGAAACTGTTACGTCATAACCTAAGTTTTTTAGTACTTTAGTTACTGTTTCTTCAGGTATTTCTTTACCTAATCTAACATTTAAAAATTCTTTGCTTACATCTATTTTTGCCCTTTCAGTGGCACTTGGATATTCTTCACCATAAGCGACTATTTTTGAATCAGGATATAACTCTTTAAATAAGGAAAGTGCTAGATTTAGTCCTTCAGTTACTTTTTCTGTATCTAAATTCTTTTCGTATCTTATTCCTGCATCTGTTTTTTCTTCAAATCTTTTTCCACTTTTTCTTATTGTACTTGCTGTAAAGTTAGCTACTTCTAATACTACACTTGTAGTTGTATCTAATATTGAATCTTTTTTACCACCACGAATACCAGCTAAAGCAAGAGGTCCTTCTTCATCACTTATTATTAAATCGTCTTCAGTAAGTATAACCTTTGTGTTATCTAGTAGTAATAATTCTTCATCTTTATAAGCATTACGTACAATGATTTTATTTCCGCTTACATGAGTGCTATCAAAAGCATGAGTTGGCTGTCCTACTGCAAGCATTACATAGTTTGTTATATCAACGAGTGTATTTATTGGTCTCATACCACCATTTATTAATGCTGCTTTAAGCCACATAGGAGACTCTTTTACATACACATTACTAATTTCTACTCCAACATATCTTTTACATTTGCTTTCATCTTCTACTTTTATATCATATTTAGGTAAAGACTTATCAATTTCAAGTTTTGGAAGTGGTTTTAAAGGTGTGTCGTATATTGCAGATAATTCTCTTGCTATTCCGTAGTGACCCCATAAGTCAGGTCTATTTGTAAGAGATTTATTATCAATTTCTAAAACTGTATCGTTCATACATACTATATCACTTATTTTATCTCCTACATGACAATCTATATTAGTTAAATCTACTATTTCACTTTCGTCTTTTGCTGGAAAGAAACTATCAAGAAATACTTCACTTGAAGCACATATCATTCCATAAGAAGACTCTCCTCTCATTTTAGTTTCTTTTATTTCTACTAATTCACCTTCACCATGCCAATATACTTTAGCTCCTGGTAAACATACTACTACAAGTTCTCCTTCATAAAGGTTAGACCCGCCACATACAATTTGCACAGGATTTTCTCTTCCAATATCAGTTATACATATTCTAAGTGTATCTGCATTTGGGTGCTTTTTTACTTCAAGTATTTTACCAACTATTATTTTATCATACTTTAAACTTGTATCTTCTATACTTTCTACTTCTACTGTTCTTAGTGTTAAATCATATGCAATATCTTTTGGAGTTTTATCCTTAGGTAAATCTATATATTTTTTAATCCAATTTAATGATACTTTCATTTTCTTCCTCCTTATTTAAACTCTTTTAAAAATCTTAAGTCTGTACTATGGAATAGTCTTACGTCATCTACTCCGTAGCGCATCATTACAAGTCTATCAAGCCCGATGTTAATGTAGAAACCTGTCCAAATTTCTGGGTCAAGTCCTGCACTTTTTAGTACGTTAGGATGTATTACTCCTCCTGGCATAACTTCTATCCAACCATTATGATTACATACTTTACATCCTTTTCCACCACATACTAGGCACTCCATATCTATTTCATAACCAGGCTCAGTAAATGGGAAAAAGCCTTCTCTCATTCTTACATTTATTTTTCTTCCAAATACTTTTTCTAATATAGTTTGTATCATTACCATACCACTTGAAAATGATATGTCTTTATCTACTATTAATGCTTCATATTGGAAAAATGCTCTTTCATGTCTTGCATCAGTTGTTTCATTTCTATAAACTCTTCCAGGATATACAAAACGAGCTGGAGCTCCATGAGCCATTAAATATCTTACTGAACCTCCTGTTAAGTGAGGACGAAGACATAACCTTTCAGTTCCGCTTTTTTCTTCTGTTCCTTGAAGCCAGAACGTATCCATTGATTGTCTTGCTGGGTGGTCTGGTGCAAAGTTTAAATTATCAAAAGCAAATTTCTCACTACTTATATCGTTTTCACTATATACTTCAAAACCAAGTGAGGCAAACGCATCATTTAAGTCATAACACATTTGTGTAATTGGGTGAAGTGACCCAGTTTGTACACTGCTACCTGGTATAGTTGTATCAAGTGGAGTATCTAATACACTCATAGAATCTATTAATTTTTCTTCTTTTTCTTTTAATGCATTTTCAAAAGAAGCTTTTATCTCTGTAGTTTTCATACCTACACTTTTTTTCTCTTCTACACTTAAACTACTCATATTTGTCATAATAAAAACTAATTCACTATTTTTTCCAGTTAATTCTTTTCTTACAATATCTAACTCTTCTGTTTTTGTTATTTCACTTATTTTCTTTAATCCTTCTTCTTTAATACTTTCTAATTTTTCTAACATAACTATTCTCCTTTCTTTTTATATGTCTTTTTATTTATTTCTTCTTTAGACATAACTTTTACTAATAGTTCATTTATTAGTTCTTCTTCTGTCATATAATTTAAAAATTCTTTATCTATTTTCTCTTTTTCAATATAAGATTTATAAGCATAATATGCATTTATATCAAAAACAGAAATGTCAGGGTTTAATCTTTGGGGTCTTAAGTTTATTTTATTATTTGATGCTAGTAAATTAATATCTATATCTTTATCTAAACTTTTAAAAAATATATAATTACCTTTTTCATATGGATATAACTCTTCTACACTAAATCCCCTGGATAATGCATAATCTACTTTTGGATCATTATAATCTCTTTGTACCTCACTTATATAAATACCAACTAAAATATCAGCATCAACTTTTATACCATAATCTTTTATATAGTCTTCTATATGACGAGATATATTAATAAATTGGTTAGGAGTTACAAATACTACCCCAGCTTTTACTCCAAACATATTTAAGTATCTTATATTTTCTAAGCTTTTTTTTGCTTTTACATTCACATATGAGTTATTTCTACTCATAAATATAGCATGCATCATAAACAATCCTCCTCTTAAAATAAAAACTTTACGACTTAAGGACTATTTTTATATAGCGGTACCACCTTAATTCATAAAGTATTATGCTCTTTTTAAGTTAACGCCTTTATTACGTTTCTTTTATTTATAGAAGTGAAATTTCATATATATTATTTATTAGTTTTCACCAGCCACTAACTCTCTATAAAAATTAAATATATACTACTTTGCTTCTTAAAGACATGTTTATTTTACCATATCTCTATTACATTTTTCAAGGTTTATTTTAAATCTTCATTATTATATATTAACGTTAATAAAAAACATAAATCATAAAAAAAGACAAGTTATCGACCAATTTTTAACACTTATATACTAAAAGTGGTCGATAACTCACTATTTTATAACTTTTTTATTAATCTATTTGTCTTTTTATCTATATCTGTTTCTCTATAATTATTTGCATTTATTTTTACTTCTTCATCATTTAAAATACCTTTAATAGTTAATGTTTTAGGGTCATAACTAATTACTGTATCTAATACTGGTGGTATTAACCAACGATTTTCTTTTATACTATATACACCAGTTTTATCTAAATAAGTAAGTTCTAATATTATATCTTTATTATAATCTGGTAGTAGCAAAGATATTTCATCAAATACTACTGGCAATTTTATTTCTTGTTTATTTAACTTATCATCTTTGTAAAAAATGTGCATACCATATCTGTCTTCTTTTCTTCCTACATACATATCAGCTTTTATTATATCTTCTTTAGCATTATTTATATAAGACAAAGTATCATACTGAGTAGGAATATAATTTAGAAATACACTACCCCATTTACCATCTTTTCTAGCAAGTAAACTTGGATATATTATTTCATAAGAAGTTGGAACTAAATACATATATGAAGAAGTACTATATATTCCATATAACTTAGTCTTAGTGTCTCTTACTAAATAACTACTACTATATAGTTTACCTAAATCAATAGGACTTACAAATTCCATATTAGAAAACTTTAATAGTGTTTCTATTTCGCTTTTGCTTTTTATTCTTATTATGCTAGTTTTGCTATTAAAGCCCCAAATGTATTTTAAGATGTATTCTTCTATATCGTTAGTACTTCTTTTCATTATAACTTTAGTTCTTTTTAGTTTGTTTACTAATCTTTTATTATCCTTTTCTTTATATAATTTCCTTAAATCAATTAAAAATTTTTCATTATCTAATAATTTATCCCACATTAAAATATTATAAAAATTATTCATTACTACAAAACCTCCCTACTTTCTTATATACTTAATAGTTCCTTTTCTTTTTCTTTAAATTTTTCTTCTACAACTTTATTATATTCGTCTATAAGTTTTTGTACTTTATCTAAGTAACCTTTCTCTATATCTTCACTTAGTTCTTGTTTTTTTATTCCATTATTTGCATCTTGTCTTACATTTCTTAAAGCAATTCTTGCTTCTTCTGCCATATCTTTTACTTGTTTTACATAATTCTTTCTTGTTTCTTCAGTAAGTTCTGGTATTGTTAGTATTAATACTTCACCATTGTTAGTAGGTGCCATACCAAGTTCTGCTTCATATAAAGCTTTTTCTAAATCTTTTAAAGCACTTTTATCAAATGGCTTAATCATAAGTTGTCTTGCTTCAGGTATACTTATTGTAGCAAGTGATTGTATTGGAGTTGGTACTCCATAATAATTCACCATTATACCATTTAGTATATTAGGGTTAGCTCTTCCTGCTCTTACAGTTGTGAATCTTGTTTCTAAAGATTCAATTACTTTTTCCATTTTAGTTTTTATTTCATTTTCATTAAACATATATTATCTCTCTTTCTAATAAGATTATATCAAATTAAGTAAATTTTTCAATAGTTAAAGGATTATTTTCTTAATCTACTTGATATTATCTTTTTACTAAAAAATATTACTATTCCTATTAAAATTAATAAAATAATTGATACTATAACCACTACAAATGGTGATTTATTTTTATAAATATTTTTATTTTGACTAATGCAATCTTTAATATCTTTACCACTTTGTAATTTTGTTACAATATCACAAGTATCAGCACTTTTACTATACGCTTCTATAGCTTTATATATTTCATTACTTGTTTTTTCTTTAAAACCTACAAAATAATTTGTACCTATTACTATTAGTGGGTATTTATCTTTTTTAATATTAAGTGCATTTTTTATTTTCCCTATTAACTCTTTATTATTATCTATATTCATATAAACAGCATTTACTAAATAATTATCTTTTAATTTATTTTCTAACCACTCTTTTGCCTTATCGCAATTTTCACAATTATCTTTATAAAAAACATATACACTCATATTATATGATGAATTAGTTACAATAGCTTTTTGTTTTATAGGAAAACTTATAAATACTAAAATAAATAATATACCTAATAACTTCTTCATTATTACCTCCCTTTAAAATAATATAAGGATGTGTTTATCACACCCTTATATTCTAATTAATTTACAATTTTTACTTGTTTTTCACTATCTACTGGTGTTGCATATTTAACTACCATTCTCTCTTTATAATAATTAGATATTCCAAAAGTTAAATTAGATGCATCATTAATAGCCTCATTATCTATATATACATTAATTGTCTTTCCATTAATACCAAAGATAGAACCAATATTTATAGTTGCAGCGTTTTCTTGTGTTTTTATTTTTAATAAATTAGTATCTGCGTGTGGTGTACTTGTTATATTAGATAGATTTATATCTAATATTGGTTGTTTTCCTTCAGCATCACCATTTATTTTTATGCTACTTATATTTATAAATGTTACTGCTTGTCCACCATCAGTAAAATTATTTCCTGTAATATTACTTCCTACTTCTCTTTCATCACCTTCCTTATATCCATCTATTCCATTTGGAAAATCGATATAAGTACTAGGTCCTGCGTTAAAAGTATTATGGAATAATGTTGTATCAGGATTATCTAAATCGAAATATAAATAACTTGTTAGTCCATTAGCACCTTCAGTAGCTTTTGAATATGTAGATTGGTCTGAGTGGAAACCTATATTCTTTATAGTTACTGCGGCTCCAGTTCCCTTACCAATTATATTTATTTCACTAAATACTACATTATTTGCTGCAACTTCAATTTGTCCAGTAATTGAACCGCCTATATTATCTGAAGCAGATTTGCTTCCAGTTAAAACTAATTCTCTTTCTATCTTAAGTTTTTCTGTACCTAAATCAATAGGCTTTGTAACAACTACATATCTTTTATCGCTGCCTTCACCACTCGTTGAAACAGCATTTTTTAGTTTATCTATTGTATCAACCTCAACTACTGTTTCAGCATTGTAAGTAGCAGTATATTCAGCATAACATGTTAAACTTCCACCATCTTTAGGTTTTGGAATTTGATTTGATTCATATCTAGTACCACCACAAGTCCAATGATTTGCTTTATAAGTAGTTAGATTAGTTTTATAACTATCAAGATATTTAATATCACTTGGAGCAGTTAGTGTCTCACCTTCTTTTTCCCCGTCATAATATTTTGTATAAGACTTAGGAAAAGTTGTAATACCCCTGTCACCATTAAATGTTACTTTTATCCATTTTTTAGCTGGAATAGTATCATCTAAATAATAGTGATAATAATCATAATTTTCTTTATCTTTTAACTCATCTTTTATATTATATGCAGTTTCACTATCAACTGCAGTTTTTATTTCTTTAACAGTAGTTGCCTTTATTTCATTAGGGTCTGTTAGGAGCGCTATGGCTGCTTCTTTAGTTACATGAACTGTAGTGTTTGTTTTTCTCGCTTTTACAAGTGGCTTCATATAAGTTTCACCATTAAATGTTAAACCACTAGCATTTATTGTTCCGTTTTCAACAACTACTCCTGCTTGTTCATCTTCTGTTGCAACACTTTCAAATTTAACACCAGTTGCACTCACAGTTCCGCCGTCAATCTTTATACCATTTTTTGCCCCACTTAATGTAACACCATCAATAGTTAATTCACCACCTGTTGTTACATTAATAACAGCCTCCA
Organism: uncultured Bacilli bacterium; assembly: GCA_947630515.1. Classification (GTDB taxonomy): domain Bacteria; phylum Bacillota_I; class Bacilli_A; order RF39; family UBA660; genus MGBC139354. Next base: position 6,277 of record CANRHY010000001.1, on the reverse strand, counting down.
AATCAGAATTTACGGCTATTTTTCCACTACCTTCTATACTAACTTTTCTATCTATTGATAATGGCTCTTCTAAATTATTTACTTCTCCATCAATTACTATATCGGTAACGTTTTCATTTTTAATAGCATTTTTTAAATCTTCCTCACTTGCTGCCTTTGCTGTTGTTGTTACAAAATTTAAAGTATAAGCATGGCTATCTTTAGAAGTTAATTGAACTGAACTATCAAACTCACTAATTTCTATCTTAATATAACCTTCCTTTACAGCATATGCATTTATAGTTGTCTCATCTATAAATAATTCTTTTAATTTAGTTGAAACTAGATTAGCAGTATTCTCAGATTTAGTTAATTCTACTCCATCAGGTTTATCTATAGTACTAACTTTGACCTTTGTTATTTCTTCCTTTTTAAGTATTTCTGCTAAATCTTTTGCTAATACTGAATTTTCATCATACAATCCATTAAGATTTTCATTAATACCACTTGGTTCAACCGTAATAATAACATTATGAATATTTTCATCTGAAATTGTTAATTTTCCAATCAAACTCTCTAATTGATCTTTAACATATTTTTCATCTTCGATTTTCCAGTTAGCTTTAAATGCTTCTCCTTTTTTAATTTCAAACTCTCCACCGGCTATTACACCATCAGTTTCATTTGATACCCAACCAGCAAAATCACGATACGCAGTATCATATCCATCAATTGTATCTGAGGCAGGAGTTGTTTCAGTATCTCCTACATAACCATACTTTTTAATTGCTTCAACTGTCCCATCTTGTTTTTTATATGTAAAAGTTACTTCCTCTGGGGTAAGCAATGATAAGCCAGTATAATCTATTTCTATTTCCTTTGCTACATATTTATCTTCTAATCCGTCCCAGTCTACTTTAATTGTAGTTTTATGGTCTTTATTATTTAAATGTAACAAATATAATACATATCCTGCTTCATACTCTTTTGTATTTGGATTATATGGAGTTAAATAATCATGATTTTCATCATCATTACGAACTTGTACTGTCCATTTTTTTGTATTTTCTTTTCCTACTTCTTCTGCAGTTGGACCTGATATTTTTAATACTACAAAGTGTCCAAAAGTTTCTGTAAAGCCTTTAATATTTTCTTGTTTTCTTACACTTCCACTTAATTTTAATACTCCGCTATCTTCATTTGCGTCTATAGAATCCTTTGAATTAAATTTATAATTAAATGTTTCACCAGTTATTTCTTCAATACCTACTAAATTCGCACTACTAGCTTCAGTTATTAATGTTGGAATTTTAGCCTTTGTTTCTTCTTGAAATTCTACTTTAGACCAATCAATTGTAATTGTATAAGGCGCATAAGTTTCACCACCATCATAATCTACTGTAATATTAAATGTTTTATTTTCAGAGTTTTTATCTAAATGCTTTACTACATATAATGCTTTTTTACCATTAAAGTCGCTTTCACTAATTTTATATACTCCATCTTCTTCAGTTAAGAATTTAACAGTCCCATTTTCTTCAGTAGTATTATCATCTACTGTTTTAGTCATTTTAAATATTAAATAATATTTACTGTCTATTCCATCGCTACCAAAAGCTTCCGCATCTAATTTTTCTCCTACTGTAACTAAACCACTTGCATTAAATGTAGAACCATTTTCTTTATATTCAACACTATATCCTTCATTTAACTTTAAATTTTTCCAAGACTCACCACTTACTTTTTCTGGTTCTACTTCACTTAATTTAACTAAAGAACTTTTTATAAGTGTAACTTCAGAATAATCTAAAGTAAATAATGTTTTAAGATATTCTTTTCCGTCTGTTCCATCATAATCTATTGCAAAATATTTTACACATTTTTCTTTAGTTCCCTTTGCGCATTCTCCATTTGGGTCAATTCTTACTAATACTGTTACACTTCCATCAGAATTAGTTACTGTTTTAGTATCAGTATTATCAACATTCTCTACATTATTATCTTTTAATGCTGATACTTCAAATTTACTTGTATCATTATTTAACTCACTCAATATTTTATCAGGAATTTCAAATGTAAATGGAAAATAATATCCCGCGATTTTATCTATTCCATAAACTTCATTATTGACTTCTTGCTCTTTTAAAGTTCCTTTAATCTTTGCCTTATTTCCTTCAAGGGTTATTTCATCGATTTCATTTTCACTTGAATCATATCCCCATTCTATTAGTTTATTATTACCATCTTCTGGAGTATCTTTACTAACTTGAGGAGTAGACTCTGTTTGTATTTTTAATCCACTATAATCAATTGTATATGTAGTTAGACCATAAGTTGGGGTTTCTTCTCCATCTAAATCAACTTCAATTTTTATAACTCTTTCACTAGCTGGTAAAGCTATAAAATCTGTACTAACAGAAGCTATAATTATGAATCCGTCATTAGCCCCATCTTTTACATCAAAATTTGTTTTACTTACAGTTACAACTTTTTGAGAACTTTCTGTAGGTAATTTAACTGTGATATATGTCTCATCTGTTGCTTCTGGTACTTTTACTATCATAGCAAAGTAATAACCAGTTTTTTCTATATCATTAAATAAATCTCCAAAAGAATTATTATCTGATTTTTTAACAATTCCTGATATTTTAATATTTTTTGAATCACTACTATCTAAATTATAAGTTTCGAAATTATTATTATACCCATTAGTAAAATATTGAGTTAATTTAGTAGTATAACCCTCTGTTTTTTCAGTTTTTGAATCAACCAATGTAGCTTTTGATACTTCAGGTATAAACTCATAATCTACATATTTAATATTTAATTTTTCTGGTAGTGCTTCTTTTCCTAAAACAGTACCATCAAAAGTCCATTTGTCATCTTTAGATAATGAATCTCCCCAATCTCTACTAATTAAATTTATAGCCATTTTGCCATAAATAGTTTCACTCCCTACTAACTCTCCATCAGAAGGTAAAATATTAATACTTTTTGCAGCAATCATTAAGTCAGCTGTTTTTAATTTATTTTTACTTGTATATTCAGATGTAAAAACATATTCACCTATAATATATGCTTGTGTAGCTTGTTTATCATTTATTATTTCGCCTATATCATTAAGCGTAATTTCTCTTGCAGATACTACACCTGTTGTTATAAAGAATGATATTATAGTAAATAATATTAATTTTCCATATTTTTTCATAATTCCTCCTATTGTTTTACTACAGATACTGTTATAGTTTCTCCAGTACTTAAAGTTATTTGAGCTACATCTGGTAGTCCATCTAAAGTTGGTGCTAATAATGATTCTCCTTTTAAATGTTTTTTATTATTATACGTATATGATACATAATCAGTAAAATCACTTCCATCTTTAGTTACACTTACTCGATAAGTAAGTTGTCCTCCAATAAACTCAAGTGTATCAGCTGTAAAGTAAAGAACATATACAGATGGTTTTTCTGTTACTGTTATAGTGATTGATGCTGTTTTTCCATTTGAAGTTGTTGCTGTTACTATTACTGTTCCTGCACTTACTCCTGTTACGTTACCACTTCCATCTACTGAAGCTATACCTGGATTATCACTACTCCATGTTACACTTTTATCTGTTGCATTATCTGGGGTAACTGTAGCTGTTAGTGTTACTATACTTCCTACTTCTACTGTACTTGCACCGCTTATACTTACTCCATCAGGGTTTACTTCTGTAGGTGTACTTGGTGTTTCACCGCTTGAAGTGTTTCCACTACTACCACTATTTCCACTTGAGTTATTACTATTATTACTACTATTATTGTTGTTATTACTGCTGCTGTTCTCTTCAGGTTTTTCTTCTTCTTTCTTTTCAGTTATTGTTACAGTAATTTCTATTTTTTGGCCATCTTTTGTCATTATAGTTACTACTACTGTACCAGCTTTTACTGCTTTTACTTTACCATTTTTATCTACTGTAGCAATACTTTGATCACTTGAAGTAAATGTTAAATCTGTAATATTTACTCCTTCTGGTAAACTTACAAACTCTAGTACTTTTTCATTACCTACTTCTAACTTTAACTCTTTAGCTTTTATTTCAATTTTATCACTACTCCATAAAGCTTTTAATACAATGTCTTTATTTATTTTAGTGTTAAAATCAAATAGTGTATTTTCATAAAACCAACCAGAAAATTTATATCCAGTTTTCTTAGGGTCTACTGGTTTTTTTACTAAGTCATTTTCTTTAACAGTTTGACTTTCTATAACTGTACCTCCATTTGAATCAAACGTAATAGTATACTCGTTTTTCTTACCAAAAATTAAGAATAAAACTATACCTACAATTATTAATAAAAGTATAGATACACATATTATTATTTTTTTCTTTTTCATTACTACTCCTCTCCTTTTTCTAATAAATATGCTTTTATATTAAAAATATAAAGACTGATTTAAAGCATATTAAAATTTTTATTTTCAGTCTTTTGTTTTGTAAAGTAAGAATTTATCCTCTTTATCTATTAATATAATTATACCCCCCCAAGTGATTTCTGTCAAGGAAAAAAGCAAGACTTAACACGAGAATAAAGGAAGAATTTTTCACTATTCTCCCTTATTAAACTATAACTAATTTTGATACTTAATCTGAGTTTCCTTTATTAAATCGTAACTAATTAATTTATCAGAATTTAAATCTTCTTTATACATATCTACACATGTTATCTGACTATTTTCATAAGTAGTATAATAATATAATCCCTTATCCATATTACAACATGAAGAATATATAGTTATTTCATATTTATCTTCGCCCATATGTACACAACCTCTTTGTTGTATAACTGAATTTAATATATGGAAAAATTGACTAATACTTTCATTTTCAGAGTCACCTGATATAGAATTCATTTTAGTAAATGTTGCTTTTACAAATCTTGAAAGAGAAGATAAATCTCCAGGAAGTCCTAAAGCACCCATACCGCGACTATAAACATCGAGATTCAAATCTTTTGAAAAATTATTAACAGGTGGCTCGACTGATAAATTCATATAATTATTTAAATTAAACATATGTATATCAAATGTTGGATTATTTGTTAACACTCCAACTGGATTATCATAAACCTTAAGTCCATCTTTTACACTCTCTACGGTTATTGAAGAATTTTTATCAGCTATTATAAAGTGAAGTGGTGAAACTGGTAATGTATCACTATAATTTATATTAGCTATATTAATATTTTTTAATAACTCCTTTGCTTCTTCTATATCTTTACATTGAGATAAAATATAAGGTATAAACTCAAAAGGGGCAAGGTTATTTTTATTAGCTAACAAATCATTATAATAAGCATTACCTGGAAAATTTAAACCAGCCATACCTAACCCACATTCATTAATTGCATCATAATAAAGCGGATAATCACTTTCAACATAAGCCATTCCAATTAAAGCATAATGATTACTTATTTCTTTAACTTGTCTAAATTTAAATGGATAATTTCTAGGAGTTATAGTTACAGTTTCTTTATATGAATACTCTAAATCTAAATTTCTTCCGAAATAATGACTTTTTTTATAATAAGTAATTGCCGTACACATAATATTTTTCTCCTATTTATTTAATACAGCTGCTCTTGCTGCTGCTAAACGAGCTAGTGGAACACGGTAAGGACTACAAGAAACATAGTCAAGTCCAAGTTTATGACAAAATTCAATACTACTTGCTTCTCCTCCATGTTCACCACATATACCAAGTTTGATATCTGGTCTTACACTTCTTCCTTTTTCTACTGCTATTTTCATTAAACTACCTACACCAATTTGATCTAATTTTGCAAATGGATCACTTTCAAATATACCTTTTTTATAATATTCATTTAAGAATTTACCTGCATCATCTCTACTAAATCCATAAGTTAGTTGTGTTAAATCATTTGTTCCAAAACTAAAGTATTCAGCATGCTCGGCTATTCTATCAGCAGTTACTGCGGCTCTTGGAACTTCTATCATAGTACCAACTTTATATTTTAAGTTAGAATTATTTTCTTTTATTATACTATCAGCAGTTTCTGTGATAAGTGATTTTACATATTTAATTTCGTTTTCGTCACCTACTAAAGGTATCATTATTTCTGGAGTTACATTTAATCCTTCTTTTGATACATTAATTGCTGCTTCTATTATTGCTCTTGTTTGCATTTTTGCTATTTCTGGGTATGTTACATCTAGTCTACAACCACGGTGACCCATCATAGGGTTAAATTCTTTTAAGCTTTCTACTCTTTTCTTTAAATCTTCAAAACTCATA